>NZ_JAFREK010000014.1:0-71939 GCF_017377535.1 Faecalibacterium sp. Marseille-Q4137 | reverse complement strand
AAGCGGCTGTGGAGTGTATAGAAGTGAGAATGCCGGAATGAGTAGCGCGAATGCAGTGAGAATCTGCATGGCCGAAAGCCTCAGGTTTCTGGAGGAAGGTTCGTCCGCTCCAGGTTAGTCGGGAGCTAAGGTGAGGCCGGAAGGCGTAGCCGATGCACAGACGGTAGAGATTCCGTCACCACCAAAAGAGTTAAGCACAGGGACACATATGAAGTCTCAGAGCCGGGTGTTGGTTCCGGTAGAGATCGAGGGAAATTAGTACCGAAGTCTGAGATGGAAGATGGCGAGAAAAGCTGTGTGTATTTCTGAGGTGCCCGTACCGCAAACCGACACAGGTAGGTAGGAAGAAGATTCTAAGGCCAACGGGAGAAGGGTTGTTAAGGAACTCGGCAAATTGACCCCGTAACTTCGGGAGAAGGGGTGCTCCAGAGATGGAGCCGCAGAGAATCGGCCCAAGCAACTGTTTACCAAAAACACAGGTTTGTGCTAAATCGAAAGATGACGTATACGAGCTGACGCCTGCCCGGTGCTGGAAGGTTAAGAGGAGATGTGCAAGCATTGAATCGAAGCCCCAGTGAACGGCGGCCGTAACTATAACGGTCCTAAGGTAGCGAAATTCCTTGTCAGGTAAGTTCTGACCCGCATGAAAGGCGTAATGATTTGGGCACTGTCTCAACAGCCCGCCCGGCGAAATTGTAGTACCGGTGAAGATGCCGGTTACCCGCGACAAGACGGAAAGACCCCATGGAGCTTTACTGTAGCCTAATATTGGGTTTCGATGTTGCATGCACAGGATAGATGGGACTCTGGGAAACCAAGGCTTTGGCTTTGGCGGAGAGGCCGTTGGGATACCATCCTTGCGATATTGGAATTCTAACCTGCGGCTCTGAATCGAGTCGGGGGACATTGTTAGGTGGGCAGTTTGACTGGGGCGGTCGCCTCCTAAAGAGTAACGGAGGCGTTCAAAGGTTCGCTCAGCTTGAACGGAAATCAAGCAAAAGAGTGCAAACGCAGAAGCGAGCCTAACTGCGAGACTGACGGGTCGAGCAGTAACGAAAGTTGGAGTTAGTGATCCGGTGGTATGTGAGTGGAAATGCCATCGCTCAACGGATAAAAGTTACCCTGGGGATAACAGGCTGATCTCCCCCAAGAGTCCACATCGACGGGGAGGTTTGGCACCTCGATGTCGGCTCATCGCATCCTGGGGCTGTATTCGGTCCCAAGGGTTTGGCTGTTCGCCAATTAAAGCGGTACGCGAGCTGGGTTCAGAACGTCGTGAGACAGTTCGGTCCCTATCTGTCGTGGGCGCAGGATATTTGATGGGAGCTGTCCCTAGTACGAGAGGACCGGGACGGACGTACCTCTGGCGCACCAGTTGTTCCGCCAGGAGCATAGCTGGGCAACTACGTACGGATCGGATAAACGCTGAAAGCATCTAAGCGTGAAGCCGACCCAAAGATAAGATATCCCACTGATTCAATCAGGTAAGATCCCTTGTAGACTACGAGGTTGATAGGCACGATGTGTAAGTGGAGTGATCCATTCAGCAAGTGTGTACTAATAGATCGAGGGCTTGACCACAATTCGCTTGAATTCTCAAGTCAATGACAAAATGTAAGCAGTGATTATTCAGTTTTGAAGGCACGTCCTTCAAGAAACACTGGACAAAGTAGAACAGAAATGTTATACTGAGCCAGTCATATTGGTCGGTGACGATGACGGTGAGGTTCCACCTGTTCCCATTCCGAACACAGAAGTTAAGCTCACTCGTGCCCAAGATAGTTCGCTGGAAACGGCGCGTGAAAATAGGTAGTCGCCGACTCAAATGTCGGGATGTTTGAAACCGCATCTCGACAATATGCACCTCTAGCTCAGTTGGTAGAGCAACTGACTCTTAATCAGTGGGCCCAGGGTTCGAGTCCCTGGAGGTGCACCAGAAAAGCCACACAGTAGCGTTGAAAAACGTGCTGTGTGGCTTCTTTTTTTGTATCAGATGGCGAGCTTGACTACTTTTTGACTACTTTTCACGGAGTTCTCAGATTTGCCGGAAAGATACTCGTTGAGTTTATCGGCAACATGGAGTGAATCCTCTTGTTCCAGATGAGTATAAATATCGGCGGTGACCTGAATGCTGCTGTGTCCCATTAGTTTTTGTGCCGTGCGTAAGTCTACCCTTGCACGATAAAGTGTCGTTGCGTAGGTATGCCGCAGCATGTGGGGATGCAGAGGAAAAGGCACAAGGGAAACAACGTGAGAATTCCACATTCGGGTGAATGCGGAGCGGGTCATATCCCCGCCATTGGAGGCAGGGACAATATATCGGCTCAAGTGTGGTGTATCAAGCAAGATGGCTCTGAGCTTGTCCGGGATAGGAATGACCCTGTGCGCAGCTTTTGTTTTGAGATCATCTACGGGATCTTGCTGATTGTTCAGAAAGGTCATAGCACGCCGGACGGTCAGAGAGTTGCTTTGAATGTCCGACCATTGCAACCCAAGCGCTTCTTCCTTGCGAAGCCCGCAGTACAGACAGAGGGCGCAGAATACGCGGGCGCGTGGTTCTACGACTACACTCATCAGAATATCGACCTCATCGGGAAGCAGAGCCTTTTTCTTTTCCGCTTTAGCGTGAGGGGTGATTTTGATACCCTCAGTAGGATTATCAATAATCAGATGATTCAAACGTGCTTCCTCAAAAAGCTGGCGCATAGTCAGAAGAACTTTACGTTGCAGGCTTTCCGATCTGGATGCAACGCTGGCCATAACCTGTCGGATGTGAACTGGTTTTACGTTTCGGAGTTCCATGTATCCGATCTGTTCCATGATGTGGAGATTATAGCTATCCCGGTACATTTTGATGGTAGCGGCCCGTAAATCGGATTTATAGTTTTTCAACCAAATTTTTGCCCACTCGCCCACCAATGTGTGATCTCCAACTTCAAGCCCGGCGGTATCTTGGTTCATTAGTGCATTTGCAGCGGCATTGACTTCAGCAATCGTTTTGCCGTATACAAATTTCTGTTTTCCGTTGGACAATGTCACCTTGCGTTGATAGCGGCCATCTTTTCTTTTTTTGAGTCTTGCCATAATAAAATAAACCTCCTTTAGGTACACTTTGACAAGCCTACCCAAAAGAGGTATAATCACAGTGTCGGTTGTGACTGCTCTTTTTGAGTAAGCCAATCTATTTGAACGCTCTCGGTGTTGGTAGCACCGGGGGCGTTTTTTCGTTTATAAGCAATTAAAATCTATGCCTTTGCAATCAGTCCAATAATGTACTGCTTTTTCAACAAATTCTTCTTCAAGGTTGAAATACTCGGCAATCTCCCAATTTTCTGTCATGCCCATCTTGTAGCAATTCAGAATTTCGTTAACAGGGAGATACTTTTCGACAGAAGCAGCAAATGCCCGATGCTCTGCCTGTTCTTTTACCTCAAAGGGACTATAGGCGCGGTAAAAAGCGCCGCTCATGTAATGCCCTGCTTCATGTGCCAGCACAGTGCGTTCCTGTGCGGCGGTTTTGCATTTGCTGCGATCAATGACAAGGAAATTGTCAAAGAACGCGATTGCGAAATTGTTTTTGAGTTTAACATCCACAACGTCTACGTTCAAAGCTTCCAGATCATCATACATACAGCAAACGGCTGTGTTCATGCATTACACACCTGATTTCTTTTTTTTGTTCCGTTCGGCCTTTGCGCGCATAGCGACCATAAGATCGTCAATATCATCGGGGGTAAGATCATCCTTTACATCCCCGTAAAAGGCAATCAGTTCATCTTTGACAGCCTGATTCTCATTTTGAGAGTCGGGCTGTTTTTCTTTTGAATCGGCATTCCCTAAAAGATAATCAACAGAAACACCGTAAAAAGCAGCGATTTCATTCACATAGCGTCGATAGGACTTGTTACGTCCATTCAGCCAGTTTGTGATGACATTGGGGTGAATTCCAAGATGCTCCGCAAGTTCTTTCTTGGCACCGTGCCGCGGCCCGATGCACTCAATGATTCTTTCTAACAATATATCCATACTACACCGCCTGATTTTGTGCATAAAAGACAAAACCACACAAAACACGCAAAGTGCCGTTGACACCAAACAAAATGCGTGGTATAGTATAGCCATACCACACAAAACACACAACAAACAAAACTGCTTTGTGTGATATGGACAGGTGGTTTTGTGATTTGTTTGATTTGCACTATTATCATATCACAAAACCAAACAAAACACAACTATAAATCTATACAAAGAAAGGAGGACGTTCATGGGGGAACTGTATACCTGCAAGGATGTAGCAGAACGGTACGGTGTTCAGATCATTACCGTATGGGAGTGGATTCGTAAGAAGAAGCTCGGTGCAATCAAAATCGGAAAGGAGTACAGGGTCAGCGCTGAAGACATCAAAGCGTTTGAGCGCTCCCGGCGGACGATTTGATTTTGAAGATGCCACATCAACAAGTGGGGGAGGTGAATTTGGTGGACGAAATGGTTGATAGACTGCTTGACATTCTGGCTGATAAATTAACTGAGCGCCTGAGCGCAGGACACAAAGAACTGTACACTGCAAAAGAGCTTGCAGAGCGGTACGGGGTATCATGCGCCACGATTCGCAACAAGATGGCTGCCGGAGAGTTTGGAGAACTCGTTAGTGTCGGCGAGAGAACGCGGCTTGTGCCGTGGGCAGGAGTGCAGGCTTACGAATCTACACACACAGGAATGAGCACAAAAAGGACTTCGGAAAAGCATAGGGCCGTTTCGCATGGCAATCCGGGTCCGATTTGACAAATAAAAAGGCACCGTCCCGTTGCAGCAGGACGATGCCGAAAGGTGCGATGCGCCGAACCGCTTCAAGGAAAGGCTGCATCATCGTTTTTTAGTGTAACTTATTTCCGGCTGGAAATCAAGTACAAGAGAAAGTTTGTAGCTATGACCCACGAGGAACAGATTTCTTTGTTTGAAGCACTTGCGCTGAATGGCGCATGGAGCAACGCGGCCTGTACCGGATACTGCCTGCTGGCTATGCAGAGAGCCGGGCTTGACGAAAAGACCATCGAAAAGGTGCTGCATGAACTGCACTGGGCATTCGATGACATCAGCGTTGAACAGGCCGAGAAGATCTATTGCGGCGGGGAGGAGTAAAGATGCAGGAATTGCTGATGTTCATGTACCACCTCACCCCCGATCAGGCGGCGGCTCGTGTCCCGTTGTTCCAGTTCTGGCTGACCGCTTTTGGGGCGGCGCTGCTGATCTGGTTGGATAGCAAGGGCGTGTTCGATGTTTTTGGAGCATGGCTCGGCCGTGTTCTCCGTGATACTGCGGTAGGTGACCTGATCCGCAAGTTTATGTGATTTCGGGCTTGTCCCGGTTATTTTTCTGAAAGAAAAGGAGATTTCAATGAAGTACGGAAGAAGTTTGCAGGAGCTGGCGATTGAACTTGACCGGCAGGCCAAGGTCAAAAAGGACTACGTTGCCACGGCGGGCGCTATGCAGATGACCGCCGTCAACGAGAACTTTGACCTCGTGATCGGCAACACCCCGTTCCAGCTGAACGAAAATGCCCACCGTCAGCTGGGATTGCAGTTGAAGATCCCGGCTCCCTACTACGAGCGGATGCGGGCAGAGAACCCCGGCTTGCTGATGGCAAACGTCAATGGCTGGTTCCAGCAGTCCCCGGACACCCGCCGCATGGTTCGCACCCTTGATGGTACCGCCCGCGCCATCCTCTCCGACCGCTACCGCCGTATCGACAACTACGAGGTTGCACAGACGGTCCTGCCGATTATCTCTGAAATGCAGGGAGCCCGCATTGAAAGCTGTGAACTGACCGATACCCGCATGTACATCAAGGTTGTCAATGAGCGCATCCAGACCGAAGTAGTGCCGGGGGACATCGTTCAGGCCGGCATCCTGATTTCCAATTCTGAGGTCGGCATGGGCAGCGTTTCCGTGAAGCCTCTGATTTACCGTCTTGTCTGTACCAATGGCATGGTGGCGGATGTGGGTGTTGGCAAGCGCCATGTTGGCCGCATCAATGAAAGCGTGGATGGCGATTTCGGGATTTTCCGGGATGAGACCATCGAAGCCGACGACCGGGCATTCCTGATGAAGATTGAGGACACCGTCCGGGCGGCGGTCGATGAAGCCCGGTTCAATGCGCTGGTGCAGAAACTCCGGGATGCCAAGGAAGCACCCATTCTCCCGGCGGCGGCTCCCAAGGTGGTTGAGCTTGCGGCCAAGGAGTTCAACATCCGCCAGAACGAGAGCGAGGGCATTCTGGGACATCTTATCGCGGGCGGTGACCTTTCCCTCTATGGTCTGGCAAACGCTGTCACACGGCACGCGCAGGACGTGCAGAGCTACGACCGCAGCACTGAGCTGGAAGCCACCGGCTATAAGATCATCACCATGCAGCCCTCGTTGCTGAAGCGCTGGAATGAGGAGGTGAGCATCGTATGAGTGGCAGACACATGAATGCCCGGCCCAAAAGGCTGACCCGCAAGCAGAAAGAAGCCCTTTCTGCACATGGCTGGGATTCCAGGCAGTACCTTTTCATTCAGGACAGCCCGGATGCCGGCGGCTGGGTTCTGATGAACAAGACCACCGGCCATTATGAAGTATTCAAAAATTGAAAGGAGAGTGCGATATGGCACAGGATACCGCATTGCAGGTCATTGAACTTCAGCAGTTGCCTATCATTGTCGAGCGGCTTCACAGCGTAAAGGCCGAAATTGAGCGGCGCACCGCCGAAGCCACCTCGCTGATCTGCACCGAAGAAACCTATAAGAGCGTCAAAGATGCCCGCGCCCAGCTTACCAAGGAATTCAAGGAGTACGAAGCCCAGCGCACGGCCATCAAGAGCAAAATCCTTGAACCCTACAATGCCTTTGAGCAGGTCTACCGGGAGTGCGTGACGGCACCGTTCCAGCAGGCAGATGCCGAACTGAAGCAGAAAATCGCGGATGTGACCTCTGGCATTGTGGCTCAGAAGACGGAAGCGCTCATGGACTACTACGGCGAACTGGTGGAAGCCGCCGACATTGATTGGCTGGATAATCTGACCTACCGCCCGAAAGTCAACATGAGCGACAGCCTGACCTCTTTGAAAAAGCAGGCAAAGGCATTCGTGGACGGCATTGTGGCCGACGTGGCCGCAATTGAGGGCATGGACAACGCCGCCGAGATCATGGTGGAGTACCGCAGCAATTTGGATTTGCCCAACGCCATCAAGACTGTGGGTGACCGGCACAAGGCGCTGGAGGAACAGCGTCGGCGGGAAGAAGAGCGCCGCGCCCGGCAGGCCGAACGGGAAGCCGCTGCCGAAAAAGCCCGCGCCGCTGTTGTGGCGGCTTCGGCGGTTGAATTGCCCGCCCCGGTACAGGAGCCGTCCGAACTGCCGGAAGCCGGCACTCAGCCGGAACCCCAGCCTGAACTTCAGTCCACCCCGGCGGCTGAGCCTATCCTGATGACCCGCTTTTATGCGAAAGGCACCAAAGCCCAGCTGATCGGTTTGAAGCATTATCTGGAAAAGGAAGGTATTGAATATGGCAACTTATAATCAGATGCAGGTACAGCAGAAGCCCAAGTTCTCCGTGGCAATCACCACCAAGGGCTATCAGTCCTTGATCTCCAACACTCTGCGCGACCCGGCCCGCGCCCGCCGGTTCACGGCCAGCATTACCTCGGCGGTGGCCGTCAACCCCGCCCTGCAGGAATGCGATGCCGGCACGATTCTGGCCGGTGCCCTGCTGGGTGAAAGCCTGAACCTCAGCCCGTCCCCTCAGCTGGGGCAGTACTACCTCGTGCCTTTCAAGCAGAAAGCCAAGTATGACCGCAACAACAGGCTGATCCGCCCGGAGAGTGTCACGGCACAGTTTGTTCTGGGCTATAAGGGCTACATCCAGCTGGCCTTACGCAGCGGCCAGTACAAGGATCTGGATGTTATGGTCATCAAGCAGGGCGAGTACCTCGGCAAAGACCCGGAAACCGGAAAAGCCAAATTCCAGTTCGTCGAGGATGACGATCAGCGTGACGCGTTGCCCACGGTCGGGTATATGGCCTACTTTGAGTACCTCAACGGCTTCCGCAAGGTGTTGTATTGGTCGAAAGAGAAAATGATGACCCATGCCGATACCTATTCCAAGGCTTTCAGCCGTAAGAACTACGAAGACCTGATGGCTGGCAAAGTCCCGGAAAGCGAGATGTGGAAGTACTCCTCGTTCTGGTACAAAAACTTTGATGACATGGCCAAAAAGACCCTGCTTCGCCAGCTTATTTCCCGCTGGGGCGTTATGAGCATCGAAATGACGAAAGCCATGGAGAGCGACAACGCCGTGGCAACAGTGTCCGACAACAACGAGATCATCACCGAGCCGGAACCGATGCCTGGTGCATCCGAACAGCCGGAACTGCATACCGGGAAGCCTGAGGTGGGCGATGGGCAGGCATTGCCCCATGTGGACATTGCTCAGAGTGAACCCACGACCGCCGAGCCGGTGGTTGACCTCAGCTCGTTATGATCGACTACAACATCATCGCAACTGGCAGTAAAGGCAATGCGGTGGTGATTGACCAAAAAATCCTGATTGACTGCGGCGTGTCTTTCAAGGCACTGTCAAAAGTATACCGGGCGTTGAAGCTGGTTCTGCTCACTCACATTCACAGTGACCACTTCCAGCCGACAACGCTCCGGCTTTTGGCAGAAAACCGCCCCACGCTCCGTTTTGCGTGCTGTGCATGGCTGTGCAAGCCGCTGGTGGATGCAGGGGTGCCGGTCTCGCAGATTGATGTTCTGGAGCCGGGGCACATGTATGGATACGGCATCTGCAACGTCAGGCCCGATATGGTCAAGCACAATGTTCCGAATTGCGCTTGGAAAGTCTGGCTCCCATCAGGGAAGCTGTTTTACTGCACAGATATGAACAATTTGAACGGCATCACGGCTCCGAACTATGACCTGTACATGGTGGAAGCTAACTACGATGACGCGGAAATCCAAGCCAAAATTGCAGAGAAAAAGCTGAACGGTGAGTACATTTACGAGCTGGGCGTGCTGCACAACCACATGAGCCTTTCCAAGATCAATGACTGGTTATATGCCAACATGGGGCAGAACAGCGCCTATATCTATATGCACTGCCATCAGGACAAGGAGGATGCCACATGACCGGACGGCTGGTGGACATGGCTTTTACCCTCGGCGGGAAACAGCGGGTCACGCTGGAAATCAACGGCGACTTCTGTGAAATCTGGGACAAGCTCCATCAGGAGCCGGTTCTGGACGTAGAAATCAAAAAGCACAGGGAAAAGCGCAGCCTGTCGGCAAATGCGTATTTCCACGTTCTGTGCAACAAGATTTCTGCAGAAACCGGCGAGAGCGAGGATGCCGTGAAGCGGCGGCTCGTGGTTTCGTATGGAGCGCTTGCCCGCGACAAGGACGGCAAGCCTGTTGGCCTGAAACTCCCGCCGACCGTAGATCCCAGCGACTTTTACCCTTATGTCCGGCTCTATGAAACCCGGCAGGAAAACGGAAAAGACTACTCCTGCTATTTTGTCTACAAGGAAAGCCACAAGATGGATTCAAAGGAATTTGCTCATCTTGTGGACGGTGCAATCGAAGAAGCCAAGGAACTGGGCATCCAGACGGATACCCCGGAACAACTGGCTCGTTACAAAGAAGAATGGTCGAAATGACCGGAAAGGACAATCACAATGGAAATGGTTTCTATCCCTCTGGAACAGTATCAGGAATTTCTTCAGATGCGGCTGGAACTGCACTTGATCTACACCAAGTGCAGCGAGGAAGTGGCCTATGATACCGGCACCTATGTTGCAGACCTGATGCGGATTCTGCACCCTGACCGTTTTCCCGCACCCCCTACGCAGCGCCCGGTGATGCCGATGAAAGTACCTGAGGTGATGCCCGATGCTGAACAGCTGTGATTTTCAGGGGCGGTTCGCCGCTGATCCTGAACTGCGGACCACCCAGACGGGAAAGCAGGTGGCAAGTTTCCGCATGGCGGTTGACCGGGACATGGTTGATGCCAACGGCCACCGCCCTACGGACTGGCTCACCTTTACCGCATGGGGCAAGACGGCGGAGTTCGTCAGCAAGTACTTCCGCAAGGGGAGCGCCGCTGTGGTTCATTCCCGCTGCCAGACGCGGCAGTATGAGGATAAGAACGGCAACAACCGCACGGCGATTGAGTTCGTGGTGGACAACATCTATTTTGCCGGGCCGAAGCAGGACAACCAGCAGGGGACCGTGGATGATGGCGGGACGAACCCGCCACCGGCAACCTATCGGAACCAGCAGCCGCAGCCCCAGCAGATGGGCTTCGCCACCCAGAGCCAGCGCCAGCAGTGGCAGGGGGCGGCCGATCATCCCGGCAATGTTCAGGTCAGCCAGAGCTTTTCTCAGGGCAGTGACGATGATTTCTCGGTTCTGGACGATGCCGATGATCTGCCGTTCTAAGGAGGTTCATTGATGGCAACTGGTAAACGGTATTACTGGATAAAGCTCAAAGATAGTTTCATGTCATCGGATGAAATTGACTATCTTATGAGCCAGCCAGACGGTGCCAACTATGTTGTTCTCTATCAAATGCTGTGTCTCAAGACCATCAATACAAACGGTTGTTTGGTTTCCAAAATCGGAGAAATGCTCATTCCCTACGATGCCGAAAAGATTCAGAGGGAATGCAAATGGTTCCCTCTGTCAACCGTCCGTCTGGCTCTGACTGTTTATAAACAAATCGGCTTGATTTTTGAAAACCCGGACGGAACACTGTCAATCTCTGATTATCAGAACATGATTGGCAGTGAAACCGACTGGGCGGCGAAAAATCGCAGAATTCGTAGTAATGCTGCGAACAAGGAGCTACAAGAGGGACACGACACTGGACACACAAGTGGACACAATGTGTCCAGTGATGGTGGGGAAAATGTCCCTACAGAGAAAGAGATAGAGAAAGATAAAGAGATAGAGAACAGAGAAAGAGTAAGAGATAACGGTAGTACGGCTGTTGATGCTGGGCTGTCTGAGATTATCCGCTCTTTCGAGGACAACATTGGCAGCTTCCCCCCGGCGGCGAGTGATGCCCTGATGGGCTGGCGGGAAATCTTCACGGATGACCTCATCCTGCTGGCTATCAAAAAGGCTGCACTGGCCGGGATTCGCAAGTGGAACTACGTCAACGGCATCCTGAAAGCATGGAAAAATGAGGGCGTGAAAACCATTGGCGATGTGCAGTCCCGTGATGAGCGGCGCAATCCCCCGGCGGGTCAACAGCAAAAGCCCTCCGCCAAGGATGATTATGATGCAATTTTCGGAGGTTTAGGATGACAGTTGAATGTTTGAAGAATGCGCTGGCACTGATTGAAAACTACTTCGGCCGGCCGCTTTCTACCGATGAGCGCACGGCGCGGTCGCAGATTTACGCCGCCGCGCTCAAAGACATCCCGGATGATGTGGCCGCGGCGGCTTTGACAAAAGCGCTGACGGTGTGCCGGTATCAGAACCAGCTGTTGGTTGACTGGTGCGCAGAAATCCGCAAGTTGCAGAGCGCCGGTCAGCCTACAGCAAACGACCTGTGGACGCAGGCCATCGTTGCCGCCCGGAAGATTGAGCGGAACCAGTACTATGCCACCCACGGCGGACTGGTGACGGCCACCGGGAAGCTGACCGCAGAGGACTTCCGGGCAGAGAACAGGAGCATCTTCGGTGCCTTGCCTGCCGCTGTGCGGGAATGGGCTGGCTCCCCGGCGGGGCTGGTGGATGCCCTTGACCGCTCCAATGCGGATCTCTTGCAGTACGTCAAGCCCGGTTTTGTCAAGGCAGTGGATGCTGCCAAGGATGCGGATCGGATGCCCCCGGCACTGCCCAGCGGGGCAAAAGCTCAGATTGGAGGTTGAAATGCAGCTTCGTTCTATCGTGTCGCTGGCCTGTGCAGTCAGCCTTTTTACCGGCAGCGCCCTTGCCAGCGCGGTCTATACCCGCCGGGTAGACGAACTCACCATGGAGCGGGACATTTACGCCAGCCAGAAAGAAAACTGGATGAACAAGGCCGTGGAGCGCAAGGAAACCATTGAGCAGATGCAGACCGAGGTTGAGCAGCTCACGGACACGCTTGCCGCAGATCAGAGCATTGCCCTTACATACGCAGGGGAGTTTCATTGCACAGCCTACTGCTCCGAGGAATACCCGCATATCTGCGGGGAGGGGCAGGGCATCACATCCAGCGGTGCCAAGGTTCAGCCGGGCGTGACGGTGGCCGCTGACACCAGCATCTTTCCCTATGGCACGGTCATTCTGATTGAGGGCGTAGGGATGAGGGTGGTTCAGGATACCGGCTCACTCATCAAGGAAAATGCCTTAGATGTGGCCGTTGGCACCCATGCGGAAGCGATTTCGTGGTCGGGCTGGGGTTCTCACAAGGTCTGGATTGTGACGGGAGGTGAGACGGATGCCGCTGAATGAGTACGGCGAAAAGCTGGATTCCAACGGCTATGCACCCAGCATCCTGCATGATAAGCCGGTCTGCCTGATCTGCGGGCGGTATGGCACAGCACGGCATGAGGTGTACTTCGGGAGCGCCTACCGGGCAAAGAGCAAGCGTCTGGGCCTGTGGGTGACGCTTTGCCCGTGGTGCCATCAGAACGGCCCGACCGCCATCCACAACAACCATGATGCTGATCTTCGGCTGAAGCGCTGGGCGCAGAAAAAGGCTATGGAACACTATGGCTGGCCGGAAGCCCGGTTTATTCAGGAATTTGGGAGGTCGTATTTATGAGTGAAAAATGCCCGATTATTGCCATTGATCCGGGCAACAGGCAGAGTGCCTACTGCGTTATTGACTGCAACACCTTGAAGCCGCTGGAGTTCGGCAAGGTCGATAACGAAGAATTGCGAAACAAACTGGTTTTTGCCAATGAACAGGGCTGGCAGTGGGCGGTCATTGAAATGGTGGCTTCCTACGGCATGGCCGTGGGCAGGGAAGTTTTTGATACCGTCCTCTGGATTGGGCGTTTCTATGAAGCATTGTCCATCCAGATGGCGCAGAAGCCGCGGCTTCTCTGCCGCATCGAAGAAAAACGGCACATTTGCCATGACAGCCGGGCAAATGACCCGGCCATCCGGCGGGCGCTGATTGACCGTTTTGCAACCCACGATTTGAAAAACGGAAAAGGCACCAGCAAAAACCCAGATTTCTTTTATGGCTTCAAGGCGGACATCTGGGCGGCATACGCCGTCGGCCTGACCGCCATCGAAAACCACAACAACGATTACAAAATTTCATCTGATTGCTGAAAGGAGTACATACCATGAGCGAAATTTCCAACTACGAGGCCCAGAAGAAAAAGCTGCAGGGCCTGTGCGATGAGCACAACTTTACGTTCCGCTTCTTCAAGGACCGCTATCCCATCACGCTGGTGATCACCCCCATCAATGACGTTGCCACCCAGATGGATATGCTGGGCAATGTGGAAGAAACCGGCTATTGCAGTCAGGATTCTTCTATGTGCTGGTACTTTGAGAACAGCGAGCTGAAGACCAAGGTCAAGGGTACGTTCAGCATCGACAAGGTTCTCCGCACCAAGATTGAGAACATCCTGCTGAAGATGATCTCTTTCTGGCAGCAGTTCTTCTTCCGTGACCTGATGGAGAACGGCAAACTCCGCAATTTCGGCGTGCCGGTGCCTGATGTGCCGGATTCCAATTCTCAGAGGGATTCCCAGCAGGACACCAAGCAGGAGACCCCGCAGGACGACACCGACGATGAACCGGCCGAGGACTCCGCTGATGACGATACGGAGGAATAACCGATGGCAAAGGCAACGGCAGTGCGAAACATCCGGGACGACCACCAAAAAGCATTCCTGAAAATCTTCAACAGTCTGTGCGGCCGGTTCAATCGGTGGCAGGTCTGGCAGGACTTCGTGATGGTGACCGCCATTGAGATTTCCAATGCCACCGACAAACAGAATGCTCCAGAGCGCACCAAAACCTATCAGACCATCATTTCCAAGTACAGCGATGCCGAGCAAAATAAATTTGCTGAATTGCTGGCCGAGGTCATCATGGGAATGGAGCAGAACCCCGACCAAGATTTTTTGGGAGAGCTGTACATGCTCTGTGAGCTGGGCAACGATGCATCCGGGCAATTCTTCACCCCGTATGACGTTTGTAGGTGCATGGTGGAAATCTCCGGGGGAAGCGACCCGGCGGCAGAGAATGCCGGATTCTTTTCGGTTTCGGACCCGGCCTGCGGTGCGGGCGCACTGCTGATTGCTTTTGCCAACCTGTGCAGGAGAAAAAATATCTGCTACCACGACAAGGTGCTTTTTGTGGCGCAGGATATTGACCTGATTGCAGGACTGATGTGCTACATCCAGCTCAGTTTTTTAGGCTGTGCTGGATATGTAGTCATCGGGAACACCATTACAGAACCAAGCACCGCGTATGATCGCCGTGGGCTGCTCCCGGCGGGGCCGCAAAGCAGGATTTGGTACACACCGTTCTTTTCTACGGACATTTGGTTTCTGCGCCGCCAGTGGGCGCAGATAGAACTTCTGATGAAGCCTGTCTGCCGCCAGACCGAGCAAGCAGAGCCGGAACACAAAAAGGATGATGCTGCACCGCCGTTGTGTGAGACCAAGACCGGGCAGCTCACATTTTTCTGAAACCATGGAGGAAAATAAATCATGGCAGAGATCACGAACATTGCGTGCAGGAGACTGCATCCGCACCCTGACAACCCCCGCAAGGAACTGGGGGATTTGACGGAACTTGCCGCCAGCATCAAAGAGAACGGCATCTTCCAGAACCTGACCGTTATCCCCGGCCACTACCTCAACAGCCGGGAGTACATTGCGAAGTGCGTTGACGAGGGCGGGGATGCCGCAGCAGCAGCGGCAGCATGGACACCCAAGGCTGTGTGGTCCAGCGATGACTACACCATCATCATCGGGCATCGCCGGGCCGCGGCCGCACAACAGGCAGGATTGTTTGAAGTGCCCTGCGTGGTCGTGGAAATGGACGAAAGGGAACAGCTGCAAACCATGATGATTGAGAATATGCAGCGTACCGACCTGACTACCTATGAGCAGGCGCAGGGCTTCCAGCTGATGCTGGATCTGGGCGACACGGTGGAGCAGGTGGCATCCAAGTCCGGCTTTTCCCAGTCAACCATCCGCCGCCGGGTGAAGCTCCTTTCTCTTGACCGGGATGCGTTCCGCCGGGCAGAACTTCGCGGTGCCACGCTTTCGGACTATGCAGAGCTGGACAAGATTGAGAGCGTCGAGGGCAAAAATAAGGCGCTGGAAGCTCTTGGTACTCAGAACTTCCGCCGGGTGATGCAGGACATTCTGGAAAAGCAGAAGTGGGAACACCGCAAAGCTGAATGGATTGCAGAACTCAAGAAATTTGCGGTTGAGGACCCGAGTGTTAATTATCAGACCCATGAACACGTTACCGGGTACAGCAAGTGGAATATCACAAAAGATGTTGTTGTGCCGGAAGATGCAGATCATGTCCAGTATTTTTACAAGGTGGGTGACATCCAGATTGACCTTTACAAGACCCGCGATGTAGAAGCCGAGGATGCCGAAAAGGCAAAGAGGGATGCCGCCCGTGAGGAAGAACGCATGATTATGGAGAGCTTCCACAACATCACGGAACTTATGTTCAATCTCCGCCGTGAATTCGTAGTGGAGCTGACTCCTACCGATTGCAAAAAGGGCTTCCCGGCTATTGCCTGCTACATGGCCTGCGCCGCAGACGATAATTTTGATTTAGACCTGACGCTGATTGGAAACATCCTCGGTGTGGAGCTGTCGCAGGAATTTGTGGACAGTTCCGGCAAGGACTGGTACAAAATTCTGGATGAAGATGGGGTCTACGGTACGATGCCGGAAAAGGTGCTGCTGGCGCTTGCCTATTCTTCGATGGACAGCAGCTATTGCGGTTACTGGAGTAAGGACTGGAATGTTGAGCGCCAGAAATATGTGTACTCTTATCGGGAAAATCCGACACTGGATGCCACCTATGAAATGCTGACGGCGCTGGGGTATGAGATCAGCGACGATGAGCAGGCATTGAGGGACGGCACCCACAAGATTTTCCGGGAGTACGGCTCTGATGAAAAGAAGTGGTCGGATTGTGACTACTGCAAGGCGGCACACCCGAACTGTGATAAGTGCTGCAAAGCCTGTGATGAACCTTGCAATGCTGTTCAGGACTGCAAGAAAAATGAAGAAAGGACTGAAAACGATGAATGAGAAAACTATGGGGGCTATCCCTGTTTCTGCACTGGAGCGTCTGGAGCAGAGCGCTGTGAAGCTGAGCCTGATTACTTTTTGCCTGCGTCACGAGGAACTCAAGGCCGCACCTGATGCGGCGGAGATCCACAGCATCAAATCTGACCTGAGCCGGGCATTGCGGGAGGTCAGCACCAATGCTGCCGCCTGTGCGCTGACCGGCGGCATCCCGGAAAAGGCAAAGGCAAGCACCCCTGCGGGGGCAGAGCCTAAGCGTGTTCAGCGGAAAGAAATCCCCAAAGGCACGGCCTACGGTGTCCTGCGCCTGCGCTGCCCGAAATGCGGGGATGTGTTTGGCCGGTTCCTGCGGGAACCCAGCGCCAGTGTGACCTGCCGTTGCGGCGGGGAAGTTCAGCTGGACAACCTGACACGGTATGAGTTCACCTGCCCCTGCTGTGACTTTGAAGCCCGCGGCCGCACAAATCTGGAAGACCCCGAAATCACGGTGCCCTGCAAGTGCGGCAACCCGGTCACGATGAAGTGGGACCGCAACAAGCGTATGTACCATGAATGAGGGCGGAAGCAATGACACTTGTGGGTGCCGCTGCTGGAGCCGCCGGAGAAAGAAAAGCAATGAAAGAAAAAACCATCACAGTTTCGCATGAAGTGTCACCGGAATATGGAAAATGCAGTTTCGGTGGGGACTTTTGGGGAGAAGAAGTGTGCAAGTACCACGCACTTCGTACCCAGACACACGGAAATAAGGCACCGCCGGAATACAGAAAACCCAAGTGCCTGTTATTCAACTGCTGGCTCGAAGAACCCTACAAGAAGTGTGAAGCATGCAGAAAAGCGTGCAGAGAGGAGAACGAAAAGTGAAAGCTGTCCTTATCAGCATCAAGCCCAAGTGGTGTGACCTGATCCGGCGGGGGCGTAAGACGGTTGAGGTCCGCAAGACCTGCCCGAAGCTGGAAGTGCCGTTCAAGGTTTATATCTATGAGACCATGGATGGCGGTCGTGGTAGCGGCCTTGTTTTCGGCGAGTTCGTCTGCAACGGCTTTGATGTGTTCAGGCCGATCGGCAAGGGCATCAGCATCAAGCGTTTCCCGGCGCTGTACGAAAGCTGCCTGACCCTTGATGAAATCGTAAAGTATGCGCAGGGTGAGCCGGTATATGGCTGGCAGATCTCTCAGCTGAAGCTCTACGAGGAGCCGCTCAAGCTGGAGGATTTCTCCCGGCACGGTTTCTGTGGCATGAACGGGACTGGCGTTTGCGGCAATGCAGACTGCGAGAACTATCAACCGTCTGGCAACTATATGGAGCCGCCCACCTGTGCAGTCAATGGCTGCATCCTGTATGAAGCGCCGCAGAGTTGGTGCTATGTGGAGGAAAGGGAGTGTTCGGAATGAAGTGGATTCAGATTACCGATGTCATAAAGTGGATTGCTGTGTGCGTTGCAATCTCCATTTCTGTTTATGTGACAAGGGATGGAAGATACCTCTGGTTTCTTCTCATCCCTGCATTCCTGATTTAAGTGGGGTGATGGCAATATGAGAGATTGTTCTATATGCAAGGCGAGGGCGTACTGCTGGGAAGCAGTTGAACCCGGCTCCATCATGTGCGGCATCAACCTGATGCAGCATGGTGGGACGAAAAGTGAACCCGAAACGCCGCGGTCGATAAGCGTGAAGCTGAGTCCGACCTTTTGCGCATACTGCGGTAAGCCGCTGAAAATTATTGGGACAGAGCGCTTCTGCAACAACGTCCAGTGCTTCAACCGCTTTCAGAATGTATAAAGGGGGATGCCTGATGTCAAATTTTCAAAAAGATGTCCAGCTCCTCACTGATTTGCAGGAGCTGATCTCCGATGCAGAGCGCACCGCCAATATGCCGGGGTATGCGGGGGCTGTATTCAATGCAATCTCCCCGGCGCTGAAAGCGGCCATGCCGGCAGCACAGAAGAAAGCCCGGCGGCAAATCGATGTGCTGACCCGCGCCAAAGAACGGCTGATGGAGCTGATGGAGGAACCGTAGAAATGACCAACGGTGACTTTATCCGCTCGATGTCGGATGCAGACATCCGGGAAAACTTCACCCAGCTGCTCTGTGAATTCGTCCAGCGGAAGCAGACGAGCCGTTGCCGGAGCAGAGAACATTGCTTCCACTGCATCAAGGACTGGCTGAAAGAAGAAAGCGTGGCGCTTAGGAGGGCCGATGATGACACTGAATGAGATTCGCAAGCTCCGGGGGATGACCCTCAGCGAGTTTAGCCGGAAGTCAGGGCTGTCCCCGCATACTGCACGGAACCTGATGGGCTACAGGGAACTCTACGGAAATCCTCGGATGGACACGATGGTGGATGCGGCGCGGGCGCTGAATGCGGTCGTGACGATCACCCCCAAGGGCGTGACGATCCGCGCCAGAAAGGAAAGCGCATGACTCCTATTCCATTCCGTGAGCAGAACATCACCTATAATCCGCCGGAGGGCATGGAAGACAAGTGCGAAGCTCTTCCAGCTTTCCGGGGAGAGGGACAGGTGATCTCCTGCTGGCATCTTACATTATGGGAGCGCATCAAGCTCCTGCTGACCGGGCGGCTGTGGTTCTCGGTGATCGGCAATGGACAGCCGCCTATCTGGCTGGGCGTGGATTGCCCGTTCATTCGTAAATAATCCGACCGCAAGACCTGTATTTTTGCCGTAAAATGTGCTAAAATAATTAGGTAGCACCTCTACAAATTGGAGGCCGCGCACATATTACTGGAGGTCAGGTATGACGGTGCAAGAGCTGTCCAGATACTTAACGCTTCGAAAGCAGATTGATGAGGACAAAGAAATCTACGAGAACATGTGCCAGAAGATGGGACCAGCATCCCCGTCACTGTCAGGAATGCCCCATACTCCCGGTGTTCGTGATAAGGTTGGTGATCTGGCCGCAGACCTGGCAGACTTGGATGCCGGCATCAAAGAGCTTGAAGCCGAAGCCGAAAGGGTACTTCCAGCAATAGAAGAATTCTGTGTGTCGATTTCAGACCCACGGATGCGCCTGATTTTCAGGCTCCGTTTCGTGCGGTGCCGCTCATGGGCAGAGATTGCAGGAACACTCGGAAGGTACTATACCGAAGCCGGAGTGTGCAAGATGGCATATAATTACCTCAAAAAGATAGCCTGAATTAAATTCAAAAGGCCGCTGTCTCAGTATGAAAATGCTGATTCAGCGGCTTTTTCTTTTGCTTGCCTGCCACGGGTGGAAAGCGTAGTTTGTCAGATGACTTCCAATGGTTTCTGATGGGTTCTAATGACTTCCAATCGGTACGAATGCTTTCCAATGCTTTCTGATGACGCAAGGCGCAAGGCATGGTATTATTATGCTACAAAATCCTAAACAAAGCCGGGCGGTGCAGATCATCTGATGTGCGCCGCCATTTTTATGGAAAGGAGGATTTTTCCGCCCCGCGTTGCTCCTTTGCGCGGGAAATCGTGCTTCCAGTCATCCCCGGTTCGCCGCCGGGGCTGTCTGGAAGCAGGTCATCATAAGGAGCAATTCATGGAAATCAGAAAAGTACCTATCAGCCTGCTCAATGCAGCACCCTACAATCCGAGAAAGGATTTGCAGCCCGGCGACCCGGAATATCAGAAGATTGCCCGGTCAATCGAAAAGTACGGCTGTGTTGAGCCTATCATCTGGAATGAGAAGACTGGCAACGTGATTGGTGGCCACCAGCGCTTGAAAGTGCTGGCGGCGACCGGCGCGGTGGAAGTGGATGTCAGTGTGGTGCAGCTGTCCCTTGAGGATGAAAAGGCCCTGAATCTGGCGCTGAACAAAATCAGCGGCCAGTGGGACAATGAAAAGCTGTCTGCCGTCCTGCAGGATCTTTCTGCCGGCTTCGATGTTGAGGTGACAGGCTTCGACCAGCATGAGGTTGACGCACTGGTTGCATCCTTTGCGGAGAGCGGCCATGAGTACGAGCTTCCCGGCTCTGAACCCTATATCAATAATTTCTTTGATTCCGGGGTTCAGGCAAAGCCCAAGGCCGAGGAACCCGCTGCCGTTCCTGCACCGGAAGCCCCGGCACAGGATGCAGAGATGCACCCCAGCGCTGCACCCACACCCAATGAGGTGCAGGCAGTCCAGCCCGGCGGGAAAAAGACCGTCATTGTGCCTAATCTGTCTGAACAGGATGCAACCACCCTCGTGGACGTTCTCAAGGACATGGGCTTTGCGTACCGTCTGGAGGATGCGGCATGACACAGTATGTGATATGCGCACTTCAGATGGAGGGCTTTCACTGCTGGCCGGAGGCTGATGGAGAACTCGCATATCTCAAAAACTCACACCGTCATATCTTTTTTATTACGGCAGAGTTTCCAGTTCACAATGCAAACCGTGAAATAGAAATCATCAGCCAACAGAATGCAATCAAGCGCTATCTTCTCTCCAAGTATGGGGATGAGGATGGCGCTTGTCATTTTGGGCGGCGCTCCTGTGAGGACATCGCCGCCGAAATCCTGAACCAGTTTGAAAACTCCACATCCTGCACCGTCCTTGAAGATGGGTTTGGGGGTGCGCGAGTTGTTCGATAACAACATCAAAGTGCATTTTGCCGGGAGCGACGGCGGAGAGATATTCTACGCCGCCCTGCTGGCAGCACAAACCAAATACCGGCTGTTTTCCTGTTACAAGTACATTCTCAAGCGTCGCCCGGATGATGATTTCCGGCTCCCGGCGGACCATGTGATCCGTGTGCAGGATACAGTCAACCGCCATGTGATACAGGATAGCGGCCTGTTCACGCTGATGTTTGGTGCCGGGAAAGGGCAGACACAGACGTTGGAAAGCCTGACCGAGTGGCAGGACAAGCTCATAGCATTCGTGCAGCAGAATGATCTCCGCTGTACCTGTGTCGAGCTGGACTGCCAGAAAGTGCTGGGCGTAAGGGAAGCGTGGTACTTACGGGAGCGGATGAAGAAGCTACTGGATAACCCCCAAATCAACGTATTCCATTTTGAGGATGGGATGCGGGGACTGGACAGCATGATAGATTTCAGCGACTACATAGCCCTGAGCATCCCGGAGCTGCGCATCATCAAGCCGAAGACGTTCCGGGAGGACACCCGCTATCTGACCCACTACATCAAAAACCGCAAACCTGAGATCGACATCCACCTTTTGGGATGCACCGATGTGAAGATGATCGCACAGAACAGCTTCTGTACCTCCGCAGACAGCACCAGCTGGCTGTCCGGGGTCAAATATGGCTGGTTCGATGATGGCAACCAAAAGGCACATATCAATCAGTTCCGAAAAGACCTCATAGAACAGCGGCTATCCGCGGTGAGGACCATTACAGAGGGCAGGGGGCTGGAGCTGACAGATAAAACGCTTCTCTATGGAGCGAGAGCCAGCCTGTGCGCCACCATCTGCAAACAGAAATATACACGAGCCGCAGGCTCACAAGAATAGGAGCAAAAATGAAAAAGACAAACGAGAACTTGGTGATCCTGATTACGTTGTTTGCAATCAGCATTGTCATTGCCAACGTGACCGGCGCACGCACCATTACAACCGGCCTGCATATCGGCCCCATCGAGCTGGCCTTGAGCGGCGGTGCCATCACCTACGCCGTCACATTTCTCTGCACAGACATCATCGGCGAGATTTGGGGCAAGGCAACAGCCCAGCGCGTGGTGAAGTATGGCTTCATCGGCCAGATTTTTGCCACCGCCTGCATTATGATCACCGGCGTTTTTCCTGCGACGGATGCCGTCATGGACAATGCTTATCAAACCCTGCTGGGGCAGAACTGGATTTTCGTCATCGGCAGTCTGTCCGCATACCTCGTTTCCCAGTCGTGGGATGTGGCCGTGTTCCATGCAATCCGTGACCGCTACATTGCCAAGCATGGCAGTACCAAGGGTGGCCGCTGGCTCTGGAATAACGGCAGCACCATCACGAGCCAGATTTGGGACACGGTGATCTATGCGGTCATCAGTTTCGGCTTCGGTCTGGGTTGGGTGCATACCCATGAGGGCCGGATGCAGCTTATCGGTATTATCATCGGGCAGTATCTTCTGAAAGCCTGTCTGGCGCTGTTGGATACTCCTTTTTTCTATTTCTTCACGAGAAATGCAGACCGCCGCTGACGGCATCGTGTAGCGTGCGCTCTGTGTTCCGCCTGCCAGTTTGAGCAGAAACAAACAAAGGAGGATGGTGACTATGTAGATGGACAAGCGGGATAAAGGCTACACCCTGTATAAAAAAGGTCTGTCCTGCACCGAGATTTCCAAGAAGTTGGACGTGTCTATCAACACAGTAAAGTCATGGCGCAAGCGCTACTGGACGCAGGGTGCAGATGCACCCGCAAAACGCACCCTGCACCCAGAGGATGCACCCGCCGCACCTGACCCTGAAACAAGACCAAAGCAGGGCGCGCCGCCGGGTAATGTCAATGCCGTTGGAGCAGGTGCGCCCAAGGGAAACCGCAACGCCGTCAAGCATGGCGGTTGGTCTGAACTGATGTTCCGAAGCTGGACAGAGGAACACCGTCAGCTGTTGGATGCCTGTGACGAAGATGTGGATGCAGAAGAACTGCTCATAAACGAGCTGAAGCTGCTGACCGCCCGTGAGGGCTATCTGCTGGAGCGTATCTCCCACTATTCCAAAGAGGGAGCCTATGTTCAGACGCAGACCACATCCAAGAGAAGCAGGAATTTCAAGCGGCTGGATGGTGACACTGAAAAGGAAAAGAATGATTTGCAGGCCTATGTGGATGCCATTGATGCCAAAGTAGCCGCCGGGGAGCGTTTGCCGGGCAATGAAACCCTGACAAATTCCACTCTGGAAGCGTCCTACCTCATCATAGAGCGCTTGAACAAGCTCCTGACCGATGTACAGCGGCAGAAAGCCCAGTGCATCAAACAGCTGGCCGAACTGCGCAATATGAGCGGCGGCGGAAAGAGCGAACTGGTTGACGACTGGGTAGCAGCCATTCAGGCCGCAGAGGGGATGGACGATGACACGCCGTGAGTTTTTCCAAAGAAGAATACCGCGGTACCGCAAAGACCCGCTCCTTTTTTTCAAGGAAGTGACTCACTTTGAGCCGGATCCATGGCAGCGGGAGGCGGCTGTGGCGGTATCACAGCATCGGCGTGTTGCCATCCGTTCCGGGCAGGGCGTGGGCAAAACGGCATTGGAAGCCAATCTTATGTGGTGGTTCATTGCCTGTTTTTCCTACCCGCGCATCGTCTGCACCGCCCCCACGATGCAACAGCTGGATAACGTCCTGTGGGCAGAAATGGCAAAGTGGCTGGACGCAAGCCCGGTGCTTCAAATGATGTTCACATGGACGAAGACCCGCGTGTACATGAACGGCTATGACCGCCGCTGGTTTGCCGTCCCGCGTACAGCCACAAAGCCTGAGTCCCTGCAGGGCTTCCACGAAGACAATATGCTTTTCGTGGTGGACGAAGCATCCGGTGTTGCTGACCCCATCCTTGATGCCATCGGCGGCACCCTGACCGGTGCCAACAACAGGCTTCTCTACTGCGGGAACCCCACAAAGGCGACCGGCGGCTTTGCTGAGAGCTTCCAAGGGGACGGCATGGACTGGTACTGCATGACGGTATCAAGCCGGGACAGCCCCCGCACCAGCAAGGAAAACATAGCTGCCCTCGAAAAGAAGTACGGCAAAAATTCCAATGTGGTGCGCGTCCGTGTGGATGGCCTGCCGCCGGTCGCGGACAGTGATGTGTTCATACCCAGCTACATTGCGGAAAAGGCCACCATGAATGAGCCGCTTCCGCATGACAGCCCGGTGCGACTCTCCATCGGCTGTGACGTTGCCCGCTTTGGTGATGACTGCACTGTCATTGCCCCCAACATAGATGCTGACGTTCAGGAACTGAAAATTCGGAACGGACAAGATCTGTGGGCAACGGCAGAGGACATCATCTTTGAGTATCTTTTCCTGCTGGAGAAGTACCCGCAGTACCCCGGCATGGTCTATGCCATCATTGATGATACCGGTCTGGGCGGCGGCGTGACCGATATTCTGCGCCATGAAAGGGAAGCCAGAGGGCTGAACCAGCTTGAGGTTATCCCGGTGAACTTCGGTGCATCCGTGCCGCAGGAGGATGCCGCTGCCAACTATGCCGACATATCCACATGGATGTGGTCACTGGTTCGTGACATGGCACAGAGCGGGCGGCTGCACCTGCCCAATGATACAGAACTGATCGCCCAACTTTCCACACGAAAGTACGCTTTTGCAGGAACACCGCCGAAGCTGAAGTTGGAGAGCAAGGACATTATGAAGCGGCGCGGCCTGCCCAGCCCTGATCGGGCGGATGCCGTGGCACTGTCCCTGTATCAGCCCGTCACCTACACATGGGAAATCGGATAGGAGGAAACAACAGAAACATGGCAGTATTTGGATTCGGACGGCGCAATGCCGTTGGGCGGCAGTACAATGGCGGGAACGTCAGCGTTATGCTGCCCCGGTACACTACGCCGCCTGAGCGCAATACGCGGGACTGGCTGGAAATGTTTGGCCGCAACCCGCGTTTGGCGGTTGTGGATCGCATTGCTTCCGACCTGTCCACCTGCGCCGGTAAGCTGTACCGCAAGGATGAAAATGGGGAAGAAGTGGAAATCACGGACCATCCCTTTTTGAATTTCATGGCGCATCCGAACCCCCTCTATGAAATGACTTCGGGTGCGTGCTGGCGGTTGCAGCAGATCTATCTGGAACTCAAGGGCGAGGGCTACTTCGTCTATGAATTTGATGCCCTCGGTCGTCCGGTGGAGCTGTGGCCGCTCCCTACACATTGGGTGCAGCAGACCCCCTATGTGGGCTACCCCTACTATGAAATCAGAACGACCGGCGGACTCATCCGGCAAATCCCGGTGGACGATATTTTCTGCATGAAAGAACTGAACCCGCTTGACCCCTACAAAAGAGGTCTCGGTGCGGCAGAGTCCATTGCAGATGAGATCGAGACGGACGAGTACGCGGCAAAATTCCAGAAGAAGTTCTTCTACAACGATGCCACTCCGACCACGCTGATCTCGATGCCGGGAAGCAGTAAGGATCAGCGTGACCGTTTCAGATCTGAATGGAATGAGCGCTTCCGGGGGCCGTTCAACTCCCACGGCATTGCCACGGTGGACGGCAACGTGACCGTGACAAAGCTGGCCGAGAACATGCGCGACATGGATATGACGGAGGGGCGAAGGTTCCTCCGGGATGCCGTGCTTGAGCATTTTGGTGTTCCGCGTGAAATCATGGGCATCACGGAGAGCAGCAACAGAGCCACGAGCGAAGCGGCTCAGTACATCTACGCCCAGAACGTCATCATGCCACGGCTCAACCGCAGGGAAGAAGCCATCAATACACAGATTTTGCCGTTCTATGGCAATGATCTTGTCTGGCATTTTGATGATGTGGTTCCGCGCTCGCAGGAGTTTGACAAGGCCAAAGGCATTGACGGCTGGAATGCCGGGCTTTTGACCAAGGATGAAGCACGCGAACTGCTGGGCATGGAACCCTGCAAGACCGGCGGTGACTGTTTCAAGATCACCATTTCCGATATGTTCATCGGCTCCAACGATGACCCGGCGGAGGTGACGACCGACCTGATGCAGGAAAGCACAGATGAAGTCGAAGTCACGGATGATGAAGATACCGGCGGGATGCTGTCTATGAGTGACCGCCGGGAGCATGAAGAAAAATCCCGTGTGCAGAACATCGGCAATCTGCTGGCGGCCGCCCAGAAAGCCCAGAGAGCGAAGTTTGAAGTTGCCACGATGAAGTTCTTCCGGCAACAGCAAAAACGGCTCTCCGGCTCTCTGAGCGGCACTGAGAAAGCAGACTGGAGCGTGTGGGATGTCCTGATGCCCTACATCACGGAAAACCATGTGGAAGACAGCGCCGCATGGTCTGCCCTCGGTGAGCAGGAGCAGAAAAATCTTGTGGAGCAGTTCATTGGTGGCCTTGTCAACTGGCCGTCCGAAGAAACGGCAATGGAAGAAATCTTCAAGCCGCTTTGGAAGCAGACCTATGATGAGGGTACCCGGATTGCAAAACAGGCCTACAATATCCGCGGTGTTGACCGCCCGGAACTGCTCAGTCAGGCAAAGCTCCACGGTGGGAAGCGCGTCCGTCGTGTGACGCAGACCACCAAGGAAAATATCTCCCGCATCGTGGCAAACGGCATTGAAGCTGGTATTGGCCGCGAAAAGATGGCGGATGAGATTTTGCAGGAGTATGAGATCCAGACCCGGAGCAGGGCGCGGCTCATTGCAGACCAAGAAACCGTTATGACGCTGGAGACCGGCCACTATGACATGATGCAGAAAAGCGGCGCCACCACGAAGACGTGGCATCACCGCCCGCAGAAGAACCCTCGTGATGGTTCCAATGGCGGTCCGAACCATGTCAAGATGGACGGAGAGACCGTGCCGATCGATGCCCGGTTCTCCAATGGTCTGCGGTATCCCTGCGACCCGGAGGGGCCTGCACGCGAAACCATCAAATGCAGGTGCTACGTCACCTACAACAGATAAAGGAGGGCGTGAGAGTGGTATTCACGCGAGAAGATGCAGCTCGTGCTGCACAGACAATCGGCATTGACTTCAAAAAGGAAGCATTCCAGCTGGAAGACCTGCTGAACGGCATGAACACAGAGCTTGCCCGGCACGGTACCAAGGCAGGAACGGTCGATGTTACACACGATGACCCCACAATGACGGCGAAGCTGGCAGTTGCAAATCTGCGGGTATCGCCGTCTTATTATTCCCAGCGCGTGGGGAAAAGCGCATGGGAACGCTCCCTTGCACGGGGAGTAAAGCACAAGGGCGCAAAGACCGAGTACAAAACCGTGGAGTTTGAACTGGAGGGCTTTGACGATAAAGAGGGTACATTCTCCGGCTATGGAGCCGTGTTCTCCAATATCGACAGCGGCGGCGACATTATTGAGCCGGGTGCCTTCACGAAGACCATCGCCGAGGGCATCGGCCGGGTGAAAATCCTGTCCGGGCATAACGATAGTCTGCTGCCGATCGGCATTCCCACCGAACTCCGCGAGGATGCAAAAGGTCTTTTTATGAGCGCCAAGATCAGTGATACCACTCTCGGCAGGGATGTGAAGACGCTGATCCATGACGGCGTTCTGTGCGAACTCTCTATCGGCTATGACCCGGTTGTGTTTGACTACGATGAGAACGGCATCCGCCACCTCCGCGAAGTCAAACTCTGGGAAATCAGCGTTGTCACATGGGCCATGAACGAACAGGCAGTCATTACGGACCACAAATCGGATGATGCGGCGACCCGCATCGAAGCGGAAGCGCAGGCCATCGTTACCGAGGTAAAGGCCGGACGCAAAATTTCTGCTTCCCGCATGAAGTCCCTCAAGGATGCCTGTACGTCCATGAAAGCCGCCACAAAGCTGCTGGATAAGATCATTTCGGAAGCGCAGGGTGACAACGGCAAGGGGCATCCCCCGGTAAGCGCACACAAGTCCGTGGAACGGAAATCCGCTCCGAAGAAAACTGTAGAAATTATTTTTTGACACAGGAGGAAAAATCAATGCGTCTGAAGAACAGAAAGAAGTCCGCAGCCGCCATCAAGTCTATGAAGGTGGGCACCGATGAGCTGAAAGACCTCATCAAGGGCGCCGTCAAGGAAGCTATGGGCGAGGAGGACGATACCGGCGATGATGGCAGTGATACTGCCGCCGCGCTGGATGGCATTACCGCAGAGGACATGGCCGATATTATCGAACAGGCCGTGGACAGTGCCAACGAAAAGCGCAAGTCCCGCAAGGATGCCGGTGAGGAAGTCGGCGACCTGACGGCTGATGAAGTCATTCAGGAAGCCGCTGAGATCATCGATTCCATGACCGCAGATGAGGGTATGGACGATGATGAAGCCGATCCTGAGGGCAAGGATGACGATGAGGCAGACTCTGATGAAAAGGATGACGACGAAGCCGCTTCTGAGGATGATGCCAAGCGCCGCAAGTCCGCTGCATTCCGCCGTCAGGTGAAGTCCGGCACCGCTCCTGCCCAGCGTAAGTACTCCAGCCTGTTCATGGGCGGCACCGCTTCCGCCAAGAAGCAGCAGAAGAGTGTGCCCCCGCTGGTGAACCTCGCCCGCGCCATCAAGTGTCTGGATGTCTTCGGCCGGCATGACCCGGAACGTGCCGAGTTTTACGCCAAGAAGTACTACAACGATACGTCCATGGCCCACGAGTTCAAGGCCATGTCTGCCACCAACCCGACCGCTGGCGGCTTCCTGATCCCGGAAGTCTATCTGGATGAGGTCATCGAACTGCTGTACAGCAAGACCGTCATCAAGGAGCTGGGCGCACGCACCATTCCGCTGGAAAACGGCAACCTGAACATCCCGCGCATGACCTCCGGCACCCGTGCTATGTGGGGCGGTGAGGGTCGCAAGATCGCTTCCACTCAGCCTGCATTCGGCAACCTGCGCCTGTCTGCAAAGCGTCTGGAAGCCATTGTGCCCCAGACCCGCGAACTGCTGATGAGCACCAAGTACAGCGCCGATGAACTGTTCGCCGCTGATCTGTCCCGCCGTATGCAGCTCGGCCTTGACTGGGGCGCTCTGTACGGCACCGGCGGCGAGTTCCAGCCCACCGGCATTGCCAACACCCCCGGCGTTGAGAAAATCGACGCAAAGAAGATGGATGCCCAGTATGCCGCAGACGGTAAGCTGACTGCCGATTTCCCGGTCTATGTGAAGTCGCTGGTTATGAGCAAGAACGTGGACGATCAGGCTCTGGGCTGGGCTTTCAACTCCTTTATGGAGGGCTATCTCAAGAACATCAAGACCACCACCGGCGACTACATCTACCGCGATGAGATGAACGCTGGCAACTTCCTTGGTATGCCGTACAAGGTTTCCAACCAGATCCCGACCGACAGCAAGACCGGCTGCACCGAAATGTTCTTCGGCAACTGGGCAGACCTGATGATCGGCGATCAGATGGGTCTGGAGACCTACACTACTCTGGACGGTACTTGGACGGATGAGAACGGTGTCCAGCACAACGCCTTTGAGGAAAATCTGACCGGCACCCGTGCTCTGATGTACGATGACATTGGCGTGCGCCATGTTGAGAGCTTCGCCTACGTCCACAATATCAAGGTTATCTGAGGAGGAAGACTGCTATGAAAAGAGCACTGTTTGATACTGTCACCGTCCTGCCGTTTGCCAGCGGCAATGTGGTTGACCGCACCGGCTATGAGAGCGCCGTGCTGGCTGTTACTGTGGAAGCATCCCAGACGGCCACCATCAAGGTCGAAACCGCCGACAGCACCGCCGGTCCGTATGAGCCGGTCAAGGACAGCCGCATCTTCGTTGACAACCCGGTCAATGAGGATGGCGAGGCCGTCATCGAGAACGAAGCCGAAGCTCAGGCTGTGGCGAACCTCGACATTGACCTGATTGGCTGCAAGTCCTGCGTCAAGATCACCGCCACCAACGGCACTATCGGTGCGCTGGCGCTGGGTGATGCCACCAACTGCCCGGTCAAGGAAAGTATCTGATGGAGGGCTGCATGATGGCGAGAATGTTCAAACCGCCCAAGTCCGCCCCGCGCCCTGCTGAGAACAAAGCAGTTCATGCAAAGGAGCGGAAGACCGCCGCAACCCCGCCTGCGGCTTCGCAGGAAGCCCCGGAAAAGGGAGCTCAGTAAAGTTTCCCTCTGATGGGGAAAGCCTGTCAGAGGGCTTTTATTTGGAGGTGTCGTGTTGGCCGTAACACTGAGAGAAAATGCCCTCACCACTCTGGATGCCCTGAAAACCTCGCTCGGCATCGACCCGGAGGAAGAAGATGCACAGCGGGACGCAACCCTTGTGCATCTTATCAATGCGGCATCTGCGTGGCTGGAAACTCAGCTGGGAAGAAAGCTGGGGAAAAGCACCTACCGGCAAAGATATTGTGGTACTGGAACGCAGCAGTTGTCGCTAGAGCAGTATCCCATTGTCAGTGTGGAACGTATCACGGACACGTTCACCGGGGAAACCATTACGGACTTCGATTTCAACGAAACCGGAGAGATCGGGGTTCTGTTCCGTGAAGATGGATGGACATACCGCGGGCACATCGGCGGGCTGGCCTATGACTACATTGCCCCCAGAAAATATCTGGAGGTGCAGTATGTGGCCGGGTATATTCTGCCGAAAGATGCCACCGAAGACCATCCGGCCACGCTCCCGGCAGATCTGGAAGCCATTGTTTGGTACATGATCGCCCAGCAGTGGGCCATCATTGAAAATGATGCCGCCGGGCTGTCGGCGTTCTCTATCTCCGATGTGAGCTGGACTTTCGATAAGAATATCAGCGAAACATGGCAGTCCGTGATTTCAAAGTATCAGCGGTGGTAACATGAAAATCCTTAAAGATGGATTTCGCGCAGATATGGAGCGCATCAAGCGGGAACTGACAGCGCTGCAAGGCGTGAGTATTCATGTGGGTATTCTGGGAGACGCGGGAAGCGACATCCTGATGATTGCCGGTGTGCATGAATATGGAGCGACGATCAGTGCGAAGAATGTCAAGCATCTGGCTATTCCGTTAAATATGGAAGCAAAGAATGCTGGCAGTCCCCGCAAATTCAATGACCTGCGGTTTATTCCCATTTCTCCCGGCTATGGCTTTTTGGTACGCGACAGAAAGCATCCCCAGAAAGCCCCCGGCAGGAAGAAGCAGGAAAAACATGATGCAAAAAAGCATCCGAGCGGCGGCGAAGAAGACCCGCGTCCGAATGAGGACTACGAGTGGATGTATATGCTGGTGGACAGTGTGACCATCCCAGAACGCAGTTTCATTCGAGCGAGCTTCGACACCGGCAAGGCCACGCTGGAAAATATCTGCAAAGAAGCTGTGGACGGCATCATTTTGAAAAAATGGACGGCTCAGGAGGCGGCAGACTACATCGGGCGGTGGGCGGTCGAAATGACCCACGACTACTTCAACACGAAGCTGTCACCGCCAAAGTCTGCCACAACGCAGTTGACCAGCACCCAGTATCAGCCCCTGTTTGATACCGGGCGGCTGTACAACAGCATTTCGTACAGCGTGGAGGGTATCTGATTTATGAGAAAATGGAAAGGGCCGCAGATCCCGCGAAGCCTGCTGCACAGTATGTACGAGGTGCATACCGAGGGCGGCGGCTATGATAAGGAGCAGGGCGGACAGTGGAAGCCGGGAACAACGGTCGAAACTGCGTTTCAGGGCGTTGTGATGCCGCTGAACAATGAGGATTTGCAGTACATTGACAGCGGAAGCTATACGCTCAATGCTCAGAAAGTCTATACGAATGGGCATACCCTGCAGGTGGGCGCTCAGTTCCGGGATGGGTTTGACGGCCAGATCTATACGGTCAAGCAGGAGCTGACCCACGGCCCTGTGCATTCGATGAAGCGCTACATGGTTGAGAAGAAAGGGGAGAGCAACCCGAAATGAATTTCAGGGAACTGCGGAACCGTCTGATCTCAAGCCTGTGGGATTACATTGGATGCCCGGTCATTCTGTCAAATCAGGTTCAGCCGGAAGCTGAGCCGCCGTTCTGCATCTATACGGTAACTGCACCGTATATCCCGGACGGCGGCATGGGTGACTATGAGATTGCCGATGTTGCCGAGGGTGTGAAAATCTCTCGGATGGAAATGCCATCGGCTACATTCTCATTCACCTTTTGCAGCCAGAACCGCACTGCGGAGAATGGCTCTGCGGTGAACGGTGAAGATGAAGCGTGGGCGGTCGCTGATAAGGCTATCAGCTATTTTAAGCACGCAGGGCAGGATGATTTCCTTGCACTGGGCGTGGCGGTGGTTGATGTGGGCCAGGCACAGGACCGCACAACGCTTCTTGTGGACGAAGCCGCCCGGCGGGTCGGCTTTGATGTGCAGATTCGGTATACCCGCATCGATGAGCGCGAAACCGCGTCCATCGAAAAAATCAAAATTTAAGGAAAGGACTGAATTGGATGAAAGATATTCAGGTTTTTACCGCGCTTGATGCAAAAACCGTGGCGGCGGAAAAGCTGGACATCCTGCTGCTCTCGACCGAGGGCGCGGCTGACATGGCGACCTACAATGACCTTGAAAAGCTCAAGGCGGCATTTCCGGGGAAAAAGGTCGCGGCCATGGCAGACAAGATGTTCAATCAGGATAACACCCTTGCAGATACGCTTATCCGCAAGGTGCGTGTGGCTGGAATTGAAAATCCTCAGAATGTGGGCGGCACTGCATCCCGCATTGAAATTGCATTCGGCGAAAATATGCCGACCGAAACGCTGGAAGCCAGCACCGCCTACTATGCCAAAATCGGCGGCAAGGCTGTGGTGGAGATCACGACCGGCGAGGAAGTGCCGGTGGACTGCACCGGGCTGGCGAAGCTGTTCGCAGGAACGTCCTTTGAGGAAGATGGTGTGAAGTTCACCGCTGCGGTGGACGACAATACCGTGACCTACACCAGTACCACCCGCACGGCTGTTTCTGGCTATGCGGAGAGCATCAGCCTGTACAAGGATGCAGACTGCTTCGAGGATATGGGCCTGAGCGGCGCTGTCGTGTCGGTTTCCGTAGGTAAGGCGGATACCACTAAGGCCGAAAACCTCATTGCCGCCATCGAAGACCTGCGCGACCACAACGATGACTGGTATTTCATTCTGACCGACGTTACCGACCCGGTCTGCGTGACTGCCCTGTGCAAGTGGGCGGAAAGCACGGAACCCACGGAAGCAGCGCTGGGTGCCGGTGTGGAAGATCACCGCAAGTTCTACTTCGGCCAGACCAACGACAAGGAATATGTCAACGAGTATGGTCGCAGCGTTGTTACCTATGCTGATAATCTGGCCGAGTGGGCGGATGCAGCATGGGTCGGCAGTGTCGGTCCGTTCTGGCCGGAGAGCGTCACATGGAAGTGGAAAGTGCCGGACGGCGTGAGCGTTGCGGACCTCCGCGACAGTGAGCGCGACCTGCTGGAGGAGAACCGCGTCAATTTTATGACGGCGGAGTATAAACACGAGTACATGAAGAACGGCATCTGCGGTGATGGAAATTTCATCGACAATGTGCTGGGTGCCGACTACATCACCCATCAGATCCGCGAAAATCTGTATGAGATTTTCATTGCCAACAAGAAGATTGCCTACACGGATGACGGCTTCGCACTGGTTGCGGCCGGCGTGTTCGCGGCACTCAACCGGGCTGTGGAACTGCACATTATTGCAACTGACCCGGAGGATGACACCGGCGTGTACACGGTTGTGATCCCCAAGCGGGCAGATGCGACCGATGAGCAGGCCCGCAACCGCCAGATGCCCGACATCAAGTGGAGTGCCCAGCTGGAGGGCGCTGTTCACAGCGTCAAGGTCAACGGCACCCTGCGCGTCACCCTGAATGGCTAAGAAAGGAGGAAGCTGTCATGGCAAGTAATATCGAAGTTGCATCCTATGACCCGAAAAAGGTTAATTTGGTGATGAACGGCAAGATCATTACCGGCTTTGCTTCGGACTCTATGATCACGATTGCCCGCAACGAAGACACGGTTACTACGCAGGTCGGCGTAAAGGGCGATGTGGCATACAACGAAAATGCAAATGAGAGCGGCACCATCACTGTTACGCTGATGGGTACTTCGTCCAGCCTGCCGTATGTCCGCAGCCTTGCGCTCAAGCGTAAGGAAGTCTCTGTGATGATCGTCGATGCCAACGATTCGGCATCGGTCAATGTGGCAGAGGAACGCTGCCGCGTCATCAAACCGCCTGACATCACTCGCGCAAAGGAGATCGGTTCTGAATCGGTCAGTATCTTTGTGCCGTCTCTGAATTATCGTTAAGTTATGGCCGGAACAAACTGGCCAGAGCGTCCAAAAAGTTTATCTGAAAGGGGCTACCGAAAATATATGGCTAAGACTAAGGAAATCACCATTGGTGAGCAGAAGTTCACTCTCCAGAGTGTTTCGCCCTCGTGGTACTACGACTTCAACGATGAGTGCGGCAACACCGGCAACGGCAAGCGCAAGAGCGCAAAGTACATGGACGGCATGTTCAAAAACTGCGTTGTGGCACCTCCTGAGGTCAAGGCAAAGGGCATGGAGTACTTCGATGACAACGAAGACCTGAAGACCGCCGAGAAGCTGATCTCTGCAATCGAGCAGTTTCTTCGCAGCTGAACTGGACATTTCCAACGCTGCCCACAAAGCAAAAGTCAACAAGGGCTTTTGGTGCATGGTCTGGTCTGGCAATGGCGTGACCTACACAGAACTGCGTCAAATGGATCTGGCGGAGTACCAAGAGTGCCGTCAGGCCAAATGCCTGTGGGTAGAGCAGTGGCGTGAAGAAGCAAAACCAAAATGAGGGCCGAACTCTTTTCAAGAGCCGGCTTTTATTTTGCGCATCGGGAGGTGAAACCACATGGATGATGCGCGCAACCTGCAATACGGTATCGGTTTTGATACTGCTGATGCTGAAACCTCTGTTGAGAACCTCGGTGAAAAGGTTGAAACCCTCGAAGAAAATATTGGGGCGGTTGAAGTTGGGGCACAGCAGATGGGTGCATCTGCGGTTTCTGCCTGCCAGATGGGGCAGGGAGCGGCCGAGCGCTTCACCGGGGCTGTCGGTGATGCTTCGGGTGGGCTGGATGATATGGCTTCCAGTGCATCCGAAGCAGGCAATGCGGCCCAAAAGGCGGCGGGTCATTGGAACATGACCGCAGAGGGGCTTGAGTGGGTGGAAGAAGCCGCTCAGGCTGCAGAAGCCGCCGCTGAGAGTTTCCGTGATGAAATGGATGACTCCGGCGGTGCCGCCGGGCGCTTTCGGGCGCAGATCAAAAAAACGGCTGAGTCGGCGCAGGACATGGGTCCCGCATTCAAGGGTGCGATGGCCGATGGCCTTGATGCCGGCCAGAGCATTGCGAAGTCTTTTCGGACTGGCGTGACCGGGGCGATGGATTTTACCAAGAAACGGGCAGAAATTTTCGCCAACAACATGGTCCGAAATGCGAAAAACATCAGCAAGGCATTCCAGCACCCCATTAAAATCATCCGCAGTGGGCTGGTTTCCGCACTTCGCCGGGCAAAGAAATCTGAGGATGAAACCGCAGACGGCGCGGACGATGCCGGAGATCATCTTGCGGAAATGGGTGCCGCCGGGGAAGATGCCGGCAACCAAATCAAAGAAGCTATATCCGGGGCGGTCAAGGCTTTTGTTGGCTTTGAAGCCATAAAAAGCGGCATCGAACTGCTCAAGCAGTTTGGTGCGGCGGCGGTGAGCGCATTCTCTGATGCCGAAAGCACTTCAAAGAAATTTGGCCGCTCTTTTTCCGAGGAAGCGGCCGCATGGGCGGATAACTACGCTGACGCAGTGCATCGGAGTACTGCCGAAGTCCAGAGTTTTATGGTCTCCAACAAGGCCATGTATAACGAGTTAGGCATTACGGCTGCTGCGGCCGAAAACCTCTCTGAAATGACAACCTCGCTGGCGTATGACTTTGGTAATGCGTTCAGCATGGACGATTCGGAAGCGCTGTCGCTCATCCAGAGCGCGATCGGTGGCAGCACCGATGCTCTGAATGAGTACGGGATTGTCCTCGACAAAACGGCCTTGAAGAACAGCGCCGCAGCTCTTGGGCTTGGCACCAATATTGATGCTCTGGATGATGCCGCAATGGCTCAGGTCAGGCTCAATGCCATACTGGAGCAGAGCGGCGACATTCAGAAAGCCGCGGTCGAGCAGACCGGCGGTTTGACGAACTCCATCAAATCGCTGAAAGGCGAAATGGCTGACTTCATGGCCGATGCCGGAGAAAAATTTTCCCCGGCGCTGGAAGATATGGTTGGCGTTTTTCTGGATGAATGGCCGGAACTGGAGCCGACACTACTTGAATTTGTTGGAATTCTGGCAGATGGGATGAGCGCCGCGGTGCCGGTCATTTCCAATCTGGCACAGAGCATTCTTCCATCCCTGATTTCCACGCTGGGAACTCTGTTTGATGCAGCTGGGCCAGTCCTGAGCATCATCGGAGATCTGGCACAGGAAATTTTGCCGCCGCTGGCTGGAATTATCAGCGAGTTGGCGGCGAATGCGCTTCCGCCTTTAAGAGATATCTTCGATGAGCTGAACTATCGTGTGGTTCAGCCCCTGATGCCTGTGTTGCAAGAACTGGCCGAGGATCTACTCCCTGTCCTCGGTATGGCTCTTGGGTCAGCGGCGGATATGGTTGGCCCTCTCGCAGATGCGTTTATGCCGCTCCTGACGGACATTCTCCCTGTGTTCGGCTCGTTGGTATCGACGCTGGCCGGGTCGATCATCCCGCCGCTGACCGATATTTTGCAAGTTGTGATTCAGGCACTACAGCCGATAATTCGGCTCGGCCTGCAAATCGTAGAAAATATCCTGCCGGTGGTGACCCCGCTCATCGAAGCGGCGGGTTCTGTGCTGTCCGGCGTGGTCGTGCCGGTGCTGGACTACATTTCGCCGGTGCTGGGGGTAATCGCCGATGCACTCGGCGTTGTGGTGGGCTGGGTAAGTGATTTGCTCGGATTTTTCACCAGCGGCGTGAGTGCGGTGGTTGATTGGTTCTCCGGCCTGTTCGGTGGGGCAAAGGACAGCACCGATGCTGTGCAGGAACTGACCGGCGCTGTCAGCAATTTGGACGGTGCTGCTGGCACAGAAACGTCGCTGGCGGTTGACACATCGGAGTACTCCTCCAGTGTGTCGCAGGCTTCCCAGCAAGCGCAGGAAGCTGTTTCTGAGGCAGCGACCGCTGCCCGCGAAATCTCCAACGAGAATTACGGGCAGATGGCAGAGGATGCAGAGACTGCCTATGCGAGCATGACCCTTGATGCAGAAAATGCTTGGGACCGCATGGAAAAGGCGGCATCCGAGGGCGCAGAAAACATCATCGGGTCTATCCAGAAAATTTTGTCTGCGGCTGATGCTGTCAGCGGCATCAATATCAATCTGAGCAGCAGTGCGAACATTCCGCACAATGCTGATGGCACAGATGATTTTGAGGGCGGCTGGACACACATCAATGAGCGCGGCGGCGAAATGGCATATCTGCCGTCCGGCACCGCAATTATCCCGGCCGACAAGACAGATGAAATTATCAACAACTCTACCAGCAGTTCCAGCGTAACCTATGAGGATCATTCTACTTTCTCTCCGACCATCAGCATCACGCTGGGCGGGGAAACCACAAAAGCCGATGCTGAAGAAATCGTCCGCCGGGTAAAACAGGCGATGGAAGATTTCTGGCAGGAGAAGAAAGAGGAAGAATATCACGAGCGCACCCTGCAGGGAGCGTATGCACAGTAGGGGGTGATTTTGTGGCATACACCATTACAGGCGAAAAGTGCGGGACGGTCCGCCTTGACGCTGAAAAGACCGGCGTAGTCGTAACGGAAAGCGTCCAGCGCAGCAGCAAGGTTACGTCAAACCCGGTGGAAAAGGGTTCCGACATCAACGACCATGTTATCAATGATCCGGTGGTCTTTTCCATTACGGGTGTTTTTCTTGACGAAGATCAGTCCGATATTCTGGAAAGAATGTGGAAAGAAAAAGATGTGGTTGAGTATACCGGGCGCACCCGGATCTCTGACTGCGTTATAACCTCGTTCAAATCCGACATAAGCGCTGACAATAAAAACGGCTCAAAGTTCACCGTAAGCCTCAAGGTCATCAACCGAGTATCCGCAGAGTATGTGGCAAGCGGTGAGCAGATGATGTCCGCACAGGATGCCAACGCTTCAAAAAAGGTCAGCAAGTCGCAGACAAAATCGACTACGGCCGATGGTCTGCATACAACGGTGTCCCAGACTATTTCCTCCAGCGCGTATTCCTCTTATGTCAACAGCTATGCGAACAAGGCGGCAAGCAGCAGCGGGCCGTCTGGCCGCACGACAAGGGCCTACAGCGCCGCGTAAAGGAGTGAAGCTATGGAGGGGTTGAAACTCATCGACCTCGGAAATGAGGTCAGCTATATTGATGTTGACACGTCAAAGGTGCCTTATACGTTCTCCGTCAAGCTGGGCGACAGGACGTTTGCATTCAGCATCCGCTACAATGAGGTAGGCGGTTTCTTTACGGTAGATCTGTCGATTGCCAGCACAGGTGAAGTGCTGGTGTACGGTGATATTGTGAGATATGGCCGACCGCTGTTCAACAGCGTGGAGGATGAGCGCTTCCCGGTGCCGGTCATTATGCCGCTGTGCCTGACCGGCGACGATATTTCGGAGGTCACATTTGAAAATTTCGGCAAAGAAGTTCGGCTGTACCTCTGGGAAAGGAATGCAGCGTGAAGTTTTGGAAGCGTCAAGCGACCTTGCAAATAGGGTCGAAGCGGTTTGGCATGGATGATCTCTATTTCAAGTTTACGGTGCCATTTGAGGACAGCGAAAAACTGGGAACAGCGACCATCGAAGCCTACAACCTATCTCCGGCCACTCGCAACAGCATCAAAAAAGGAATGTCGATTATCCTCAATGCAGGATATGAGGGGGACATAGGTGCTATATTCACCGGGAAAGTTTCACAGGTTTCGGACAAGCATAGCGGCACAGAGGTCATTACCACCATTGCGGCCGCTGAAGCTCTGGAAGAATGGCTCTCGAAAGAGGTCAACAAGACCTACACCGCCGGGAGCAAGGCCAGTGCCATTGTAAAAGACCTGCTCAACATTTTTGGGCTTGAGGTTGGAACGATGGAGCTGGCGGTGGATAAAGAATACCCTCGCGGCAAGGTCTGCAAGGGCAAGGTGAAAAATGTCCTGACGGAGATTGTGACCTCTGACTGTAAGAGCCGCTTCCTCATAAGAAACGGCATTGTTACCATCAATGACCCCAAAACAGGCACGAAAACAGGATACGTCCTCAGTGCTGAGTCGGGGTTGTTACAGGCAGCGGAAGCCACGGACCGCACCGAAACAACAACCCGCCAAACGACCGTCAAGGATGGAAAAGAAAAGCAGGAGGTTACCTATAAGCGGGAATGCCTGCTGAACTACCATCTGGCCCCGGCGGATGTGGTGAAAATAAAGTCGGATACTCTGAATGGAAACCACCTTATCAAAGGCGGTCAGCATACAGGATGCCCGGATGGAGACTGGAAAACAACGATTGAGGTGAAGCCTGTATGAACGGCAAAAGAGAATATGACCTGAGAGATCAGGAGCGCCGTGAACAGGCGGCCAATGTCCGCGTTGGAGCCTTGTGCCGGGTGGAAAAATTTGACCCTGCGGCCATGCGGGTTGATGTGCAGCCGCTTTCCAAAGCACTGGATGCCGGCGTGTATCGTACCCAGCCGCAGATTTTGTCTGTCCCGGTCGCGCTGGTTCGGGGCGGCGGCTTTGTCCTGCGCCCCTGCTACAAAGCGGGGGATGTTGGGGTGCTGCTCTATATCGACCACGATATTGACCGCATTGCGGCATCTGGAGAAGAAAGCGAGCCGAACACGGAACGAAACCACTCTGATGAAGATGCCGTTTTTATCGGTGCATTTGTGCCGGCATCTAACCCGCTGTCTGGACTGCCGGACAACTGCCTTGTGATGGCGACCGAGGGCGGCGGGATCTATGTGGCAGTGAAACAGGACAAGGTGGAAATCAAGGGCGATGTGGAAGTTCAGGGCAAAGTTAAAGTCCGGGATGACGTGATCGCCAAAACGATAAGCCTTGTCAACCACAAACACACGGACAGCAGGAACGGCAACACGTCGGCCCCGCTGCCCTGAGGAGGGGAAGAATGGCAAACATTACTGTTCTGGCATTGGATCCTCAAACAGGAGATTTGTGCTTTGATGCCAATGGGATGCTGATGCTCCGTGAGGATGCAGAAGCGATCGCGCAAAACGTCAGAAACAATCTTCTGACATGGAAAGGCGAATTTCCACTCAATACCGATCATGGAACCGACTGGGAACGTGTTGTGCAGCAGCCCCGCAGTGAAGCGGTGGATGAAGCGGACAGCGTTGTGCGGTCGAGCATTTTTCAGGAACCGTATGTGCAGGAAATCAGTTCTCTTTCCATGACGGCCGATGGCCGGGCGCTCGGTGTGGAATTTTCGGGTGTCCTGTACAATGGCGAAACAATCAGAGTGGAGGTGAACACTGGTGGATGAATACGGATGGGGCCTGACCTCAGCTGGTTTCCGCCGCCCGACATACAATGAACTGCTGGATGCTCTGGAGCATAAAGCGAGGGAATTGTTTGGGGCAACGGCGAACCTGACCGTCAGAAGCCCTCTCGGCCTGTTCCTGCGCATTTTTGCATGGATACTCAATATCCTGTTCTCTGTGCTGGAAGATGTCTACAACAGCCGCTTTGTGGACACAGCGGTTGGCACCTCGCTGCTGAACCTCGGTAGAGCCATCGGCCTACGTGTGCTGTCTGCCCAGAAAGCCAGCGGCTATATCATGGTGACTGGCCCGCCGGGGGTCATAGTACCGGCGGGATGGCTGGTTGAAACTGCGGCCGGCATCCAGTTCTTTGCTGTTTCGGATACTGAAATTGGTGCAGAGGGTACGGTCATGGTGCCGTTCCGCTGCACAAGCACTGGCCCGGATGGTAATGTGGCGGCGGATACGATCACCACCATCACAAACCCCGGCTCGGTAGCCGGTATTACGGCTGTAACAAACCCGGCGGCGTTTACTGGCGGTAGAGAACGGGAAACGGATGAAGAATTCCGCGACCGCTACTATGCCAGCGTGGACTATGCCGGCGGCGTGAATGCGGACAGCATCCGTGCCGCCCTGCTCCAGAATGTTGATGGCATCATGGAAGCAAAGGTGTTTGAAAATGATACTGATGATGTGGATGACTACGGCCTGCCGCCGCACAGCATTGAAGCTGTTGTTTACGGCGGTCTGGACAGCGACATTGCGCAGATCATTTACAAAGAACTGGGTGCCGGCATACAGACGACCGGCCAGAAAGTGATTGAGGTTATCACCGCTTCCGGAGCAACAAAGGCAATTCACTTCAACCGGCCGCACCCGGTACCTGTCTATGTGAAAGTGGTCGGGCTGTCTACCAGCGGGGACTTCCCCCATGATGGAGTAGACCAGCTCAGAGCGGCTATTGTCGCATACATCGGCGACAACGAAAGCGGCGGGGTGAGCATCGGCGAAACTTTGTATCACCAGCGGCTTCCGGCGGTGCTGTACAAGGTTCCCGGTGTTTTGGATTTCGATGTACTGATCGGTACGGACGCGGAAAATCTTCAGGCGGATAACATCCCGGTGGATAGCCGCTCCAAGGTTGTCACGGATGATGGGATGGTGACCATCGATGCGTGAATACGGCTATCTTGAAAAGATGCTGGACATACTGACAGACCCCTATACCCACCGGGATCTACAGAATGTCCGAAAAAACCGTAAGCTGGAAACGAACATCGGAAAACTGTTTTCCCTGCTGGCAGATGGCTTTGAGGTCATCCATAAAAATGCCGAACTGGTTCGGCTGTGGGATGACCTTGAAAATGCTGAGGGCGCAGTCCTTGACCGCTATGGAGCCAACTTTGGTGTACAGCGCGGTGCAGCAAGTGATGCCCTCTACCGAATTTTAATCCGGGTCAAGATGCTGGCACAGCTTTCCGGCGGCGATGGCGATACCGTCATCCGGGCAGCGGGGGAGCTGCTGGGTGTTCAGTTTTCGGATATCGAGTTGCAGGACGTGTACCCTGCAAAGGTCGCACTGTATGTGGATCAGAGCTTGCTTTCTGAGGAACGGCTGGCGCTGATAGATCAGATTGCAGTTGCCCTCAAGCGTATTCTGACCGCCGGTGTTGGCCTACGCCTGTATCTGCGGACCTACCGCACATACCGCTATGACCTGAACATTGGTCACGGCGCGATGGTAAATGTGGTTCGCTGGCTTCCTCCCGTTTCACAGGACCGCAGCAGCCGGGCAGATTTCAAAATCGGCCACGGCGGCTTTACCGAAGCTGATTTCTATCCGCCGATTGTTGGAAAAGACCGGCTGTTTGAAAGCCGCTTTGAAACATCAAGAGGAACCTATCTGCCGCCTGTGATCGAGGGCGTATACCCTGACACTGTGCAGACGGCCACCATGGCGCATGAGGGCGTGCGTGGCGCTGTTTACCATACACACCTCAAGCCCAGAAGAATTGATTAAGGAGAGAGCTTATGGCGAAATATGAAGACGGCAGCTATGGGTCTGCCGCCGGCATTGCCCTGATCGCAAAGGTTCTTGCTGGCCGCTGTGCGATGAAATACACGCGGGTGGCCGTGGGCAAGGGCAATATCCCGGACGACAAGACCCCGAAAACCATGACGGAGCCTGCCGATTATGTCATGGATGCCGTGATTGCGGGCATCACCAACCCGGTGGATGGTGAGTGCCAGGTCACGGTGCAGATCAACTCGGCAAATGTGGACAAGGGCTTCTACTGCACGGCGGTTGTCCTTTATGCAGAAGACCCCGATGAGGGCGAAGTCCCTTATACCTATCTTGTGCTGGAAAATGAACCTGAATGGATCCGCCCGGCAAGTTCGATTGTGGGCAAGCTGGCTACCATTGATCTGATCGCCGCCGTTGGTGATGTTGATACCGTGACGGCGGCAATCGACCCGGAAGCCATTGCAACGGTGGCGGCAGTAAATGACCTGCTCCAGCGGCACAATGAAGACCCGGAAGCTCATGCCGGCATCATCATGGATGCAGTGGGTTCCGCCATGAAGAAGCTGGAGGAGTCCGGTCAGATCATTGATCAGAAGACTGTTGAGACTATGATTCGCAAGGAGATTGCGGAACATGGCAGCGGTGGGTACTACGGTACATACTTTCTGACGTTGGCTGCATCGGGCTGGGAACAGGCTGATGAAGAAAGCCCGGACTACAGCTATATCTATACCGCAGAACTTCCCGACAGTACGAGCGCCCTCATTCCGAGCGGCGCACCTCTGCTGGGAAGTTTTCATATTGCCGAAGATGCGGGTGTCGTGAACGGATGCGAAACCGGGGATGGAGTGGTGAAATTCTACTCCAAGGAAGTCCCCGCCGCAGACATTTCCACTTGCATCATTCTGTTTGGCAAGGGAGGGGGTGGAGAGAGTGACTTGACCGTTGCGACCCGCGAACAGCTGGGACACGTTAAGATTGGTAACGGAATCGAAGTGACCGAAGACGGCACGATTTCGGCCAATGCAAAGGTGTCCGAAGATCAGATTGCAACTTCGGATGATACTTCCGAAATGCTGAAAGAAATTTATGGTGAGTAAATCACAGAAAATTTAGGAGGAAAACTACTATGGCTTACAATGAGAAACATCTGGTAAAACTGGCTGACCTGAAGGCACTGGGTACCAAGCAGAAAGAGGTCGCCGATGCTCTGGCGGCGCGTGTTGATACTCTGGAGAATGTTGGCTCTCAGGCCAACGTCCTTGAGGGTGTCAAGGTGAACGGCACTGCGCTGGCTATTGCCAATAAGATGGTTGACATCCTGATCGCCACTGGCTCCAAGAACGGCAGCATTTCCGTGAACGGTGCTGATGTTGCCATCAAGGGGCTGGCCGCTCTGGCTTTCAAGGCAAAGGTTTCTCAGTCGGATCTCGATGACGCGCTGGCTGCTGTTCTGGAGGGCAAGGCTGACAAGGCAACTACTCTGGACGGTTACGGCATTACTAATGCCTACACCAAGGATGAGATCAACGCCAAGATCAGCGCTGTCTATAAGCCTGCTGGCTCTGTGGCCTTTGCTGAACTGCCCTCTCTGTCTGAGAGCATTCTGGGCAATGTGTACAATGTCACCGATGCTTTCACTACTACCGCCAACTTTGTTGAGGACGCGGGCAACAAACATCCCAAGGGCACCAATGTCGTGGTGGTCAAGGTCGGCGATGCCTATAAGTACGATGTGCTGGCCGGTTTCGTTGATCTGTCCGGTTATGTTGAAAAGGAAGCAGGCAAGGGCCTGTCTGACGAGAACTTCACTGCGGCCCTCAAGGATAAGCTGGACGGCATTGCGGCTGGCGCAAACAAGTATGTCCATCCCACCCACACCGCTGCTGCGAGCGGCTTGTACAAGACCACCGTGGATGAAGAGGGCCATGTGACCGCCACCACTCCTGTGACCAAGGATGACATCACCAAGCTGGGCATCCCTGCGCAGGATACCACCTATGACGAGGCTACCACTGCCAAGGCTGGCCTGATGTCCGCTGCGGATAAGACCAAGCTGGATGGCATGGGCGCCACCATCAATAAGGCCATTGCGGACCACACGGCTACCGATGCCGAGGTGTCCGAGATGCTGGCCGAGGTATACGGCGAGTAAGTTCATAAGCATGGATAGCGGCGGGGATGTCCCGCCGCTTCCTTTTTTCGGGAGGTGATCCTATTGAGCGAAAAGCTCACGACCCTTTCCCAGCTTCGGGCTGTGTCCCAGAAGTCAAAAGATCGGGCGGCACAGGTGGCTGATGCCGCGGCCGCTGCTTTGGATGAAATGGATGGAGTAAAAGCGGATAAAACGGAGTTCGTTTCTTTTTCTATCCCTGCAACTGGCTGGAAAACTGACAGCAGTGTTCCCGGCTATACGAACTACATCGACATTGCAATCAGCGGCTTAACGGCGGCTGACTATGTGGCGGTGGATGTTGCCCCGTCCAGTAGCGCAGTGGCACGAGCGGCAAATTTTGTTGCGACCGAAAGCCGTGCCGGCATCCTCCGGCTTCGTGCGGCATCGGTGCCAACAGCTACGATTTCGGCGCAGTACCACATCATCACGGCCGCAACAGCGGCAAAGGAGGGTTAATCTTATGGCATGGGGTCCTTTTAATGCTGGCGGTGGCGGCGGTTCGTCCGGCGGCACTGCGGCAGATATTTCCTACGACAACAGCAAGTCCGGCATTTCGGCGGCGAATGTGCAGGAAGCCATTGATGCGCTTTCTGTGCTGACCCTGACGATTCAGGCCGTGCCCGCCCAGAGCGGGAGCCTGACCTATACCGGCTCCACCCAGAGTCCCACATGGAAAGGCTATGACAGCAGCATGATGACGATCGGGGGCGTGACCTCCGGCATCAATGCTGGCACCTATACGGCCACGTTTACGCCCATCGGCAAGTATGTCTGGACGGACGGCACGCAGGAAGCCAAGAGTGTGTCGTGGACGATTGGCCGAGCCGCGGTCAAGAATGTGCCGGCACAGACCGGTAGCGTGACTTACAATGGCTCGGCGCAGTCCCCGTCGTGGAGCAACTATAACAGTTCTCAGCTGACGATCGGTGGCACGAGCAGCGCAACCAACGCTGGCAGCTACAGCGCCACCTTTACCCCGACTTCCAATTATAAGTGGTCGGATGGGACGACTACGGCCAAGAGCGCTTCGTGGACGATCGGAAAGGCGACCGGCAGTATTACGCTGTCCGCAAGCAGTCTGAGCCTGACCTACCCGAAAACCTCTGGCACCATCACTGTTACGCGGCCTGGCAGCGGTACGGTGACCGCATCCTCTGGCAGTACGAACATTGCAACGGTAAGTGTTTCCGGCACCACCATCACGGTGACCGCAAAGGCGACCGGCAGTGCCACTATTACGGTCAATGTGGGTGCAGATACCAACTATACTGCACCGTCCAGCAAGACGTTCACGGTGGCCGTTACGCTGGTGTCCAAAACGCTCAGCAGCAACAGTTGGGCAGTCATCAAGGCCGTGAGCGATGCTGGTCAGGGTGCAAACTACTGGTCTGTTGGTGCCACGAAGTCCGTGACAATCAATGGCAAGGTGGGTGCGACTACGATCTCCAGCTTGAAAGTTGATGCCTTTATCATCGGTTTCAACCACAATTCCGGCAAGGAGGGCAGCAACCGCATCCACTTCCTGTTGGGCAAGATCAGCGGCAAGTTTGTTGGTCTGGTGGATAGCAGCTACAGCAGCACGACTTCCACGTCTGGTGCATTCACGATGAACACCAGCAACACGAACTCTGGTGGCTGGGGGAGCAGTCAGATGCGGAGCAAGGTGCTTGGTAGCGCAAGCTCTCCCACCAGCCCGACCGCCAACACGTTGCTGGCCGCACTCCCCTCTGACCTGCGGGCGGTGATGAAGTCCTGCACGAAGTATACGGATAATAAGGGCGGTGGCAATACCGCCAGCAACGTGTCCTCTACCACGGATTATCTGTTCCTGCTGTCCGAGTATGAGGTCTTTGCAACGCACCAGTATTGCAATGATGCGGAGCCGAACTATCAGGCACAGTACGATTACTTCAAAGCGGGTAACAGCAAAGTTGCCAATAAACATTCCGCCACCGGAACGGCGGCGGTCTGGTGGCTGCGGTCGCCTTACTGCAGCTACATCGACTACTACAACAACTTCTGCGCGGTTTCGTCGTCGGGGTCGTTGGGCTATTACAACGCTAACTATGCGTATGGTGTTGTGCCCGGCTTTGTTGTCTAATCCCCCGCAGGGATTCTCGACTTACTCAAGCCCACGGAAGTGGGCGGAAAACAGCAAACTTTCCTAAAAAAATTCAAAGGGCGCGTCAGCGCCCCGCGCGATTTTTTGAAAAAAGATACTGAAAGTGCTATCACTCAACTGTCTTATGAGTGCATACACGGCACGAAAAACGCTATACAATACTTTCAAAACCTGTTTGTTAGGAGGTATTGTATGGCAACTAACAAGCGCGTCTTTACACTGCGCCTGTCCGATGAAGTTTTTGATAAGATCGGCGTTCTAGCAACAAAAGAGCATCGGTCCATCACGAACTACATAGAGTATGTGCTGCTCAAGCATTTGGAAGAAGTTGAGCGAGAGCAAGGGGAAATCGATCTCGATGACCCCGAAGGAGACTAAAGTATCATGTCAGTTTTGAAATCCAAGCGCACAGAAAGCAAGGCGGAGTATGTGAATGTCGCCAATGCGATTTACATTGAAACGATAAACTTCCTGACCCGCATTTCCGCAAGGTATTCCAGATTGATTGCAGAACCGGTTGCAAAGCTGGCAGGCGAGGTGATAGACCACGCCGAAAAGGCAAACAGCATCTATCCCTCCGACGATCAGCGGCGCCAGCTTCGTAAAGCACATCTTCTGGAAGCGCGGGCATCCCTGATGGCGCTGGATGTTCGGTTGACTCACTGCTATCTCATCATGACCCAGAACCCGCAGGGATGTTTCACAACTCCCTCAGGGAAAAGTGTCGATGCGAAGAAAGCAACTGAAAGACTGGACAAAATGGCTCAAAAGTTGGGTGAGCTGATTGACAGGGAAAACGACCTGCTGCAAGGCATGATCGGAACGGTTAATCGGAAAGCCTGATTTTTAAGTGGGTGTATCTCTGTCAATTCCTGCGGCGGCGGTCTGGTGGCTGCGGTCGCCAAACTACAACAACATCAACAACAACAACAACTTCTGCGCGGTTTCGTCGTCGGGGTCGTTGGACTATAACAACGCTAACAATGCGTATGGTGTTGTGCCCGGATTTTGCAATGCTTGGTCACATGGAGTAGCCATAGGTGAAAGACGACCATAGCAAAAGGAGAGGTACTTCCCTGAGGGTCAAACCTCTAAAACTGCTTTTCGATATGCTGACACGGACGCTTCTTGCATGGCGCGGGATGCATCTTACCGCGTTTCATGTGCCAGCATAAAGCAGATTAGACGATGCCCGACAATTTATCTGTACGAGGAGCGAATAATTTTATGACAAGTCAGGAGCGCCATGAAGCGCGATACCAACGCCGCCGGGCAGCACGCCGAGCCAGACAAGAAGCCCGGTGTGCCGCCCTCGGTTCGTTGGAAGAAGTATTTAGTTACCACACGATGTTCAAATATGGCCGGAAATGCTGCAACGGTGTACGCTGGAAGCAGAGTACGCAGAACTTTGAGCGGCATCTGTTTTCCCACACAGCGAAGCAGCGGCGGCTTATTTTGACAAAAAGGTGGCGGCCTAAGAAATACGTTCATTTCACGGTCTGTGAACGCGGCAAGATTCGTGGGATTGACGCTCCTCATATTACAGACCGACAAATCCACAAGGTCATCAGCAAGGAAGTGTTGGAGCCGCTTTACGACCCCAGCATGATCTATGACAACGGTGCAAGCCGGATTGGTAAGGGGCTGCACTGGCAGATCAAGCGCATCAAACAGCAGCTGGCGCGGCATTACCGCAAGTATGGCCGTGCGGGCGGGGTGTTGCTGCTCGACCTGAAGAAGTTCTTTCCTTATGCACCCCATTCTATCATCTATCAGCGGCACCAGCGGTATATCCTGAACCCTGATTTTCGGCGGATAGCAGATACCATTATTGATACTGCTCCCGGCGAATTCCCGGGCCGTGGGATGCCGCTGGGCGTTGAGCCGAGCCAGCAGGAAATGGCGGCGATGCCCAGTGCCGTGGACAACTGGATCAAATGCCAGATGTCCACGCACAGCGCCGGGCACTACATGGATGATTACTGCATCATTCTCCCGGACATCGAAGATTTGAAAAAGCTGGGCCGCGCTATCGTGCGCCAGTTTGAAATCCGCGGCATCCCGGTCAACAAGAAGAAATGCAAGATCATCCCTCTGACAAAGCCTTTCCGCTGGTGCAAGGCTCGTTTTACCTTGACCGAGACCGGGAAAATCAAAGTCAATGGTAGCCGTGACGGCGTGATACGCGCACGGAGAAAACTGAAGCTGTTCCACCGGGAATGGCTGGCCGGGAAACGTACCCTGCAGGAGGTGGCGCAGTATATGAACTGCCAAGAAGCCTACTATAAAAATTTTGATGACCATGGGCGGCTGCTGCGTCTGCGGCGGCTTTGCTATGCAATTTTTGGAGGTAGAGTGCCTTGTTCAAAATCATCAAAGCCAGTGATGGCACCGTCCTTGCCTTGACCGAGGACGTGACCTACATCAAAAAAGCCGACAACGGCTGTTATATCCTCTGCCCGGAGCCTGATGCTTCGGGCATTTCTTATGCCGGCACACCGTATCATCTGCTCGATCGTGACCCTATGGGGGACGATTTGGAAAGCGTTATGCTGGAGCAGACCGATATTGGAAGCTGGGTCACGGAAACCCAAACCGCCATCGAGGATGCTGATGCTCTCAACGTGGATCAGGCGTACCGCCTGACCCTGTTGGAGCTGGGCATCACTGATGATACCGATGCTTCTTGAGAAAGGGGGTGAACTGAATGCTGTATCGTACTTGCAAGCGCATGATTGAAAAGGGCAACACCGCTGGCATGGCAACCAAGCTGGATGTCTTTTACGCTGCCAACAAGCTGACCGAGGACGAGTATAACGAGCTGACCGCTCTGCTCGCCGAGAAGACCGAGAAGAAAGAGCAGGTCTAACCCATGGAGCATGAACGCTTTATCGCCCGCCGCCGGGCGCGCTTCGACGGCATAGATGGAAAAGTGAATATTCCCTATGGAACCGCCCTGACTTGTCAGGACGGTTTTCTTATGCACAAAAACCAGCGCGTGTGTGCTGTAGGGAGCCAGAACGGCATGGACTGCTTTGTGCAGGACGATGACGGTAACGGCACCCTGCGCGGGGAACTGGTAGGGAACATCCAGCGGTGCCTTGAGCGCCGGGATGCGGACTATCAGACCCGCTGGAACCGGGTTTGGGCATCGGCACTCTGCCAAAAGTACCGCCGCCCGGAGTCCGAAGACTACTGGCTGTGGGCGAGAGCGTTTTTTGATGCTCCGATTTTTGATTTGCAGGCAATCGCCGCGCTGGTTCAGTAACCAGCTTGTGAGACCGAACAGGGGGCTTTGCCCCCTGTTTTTTTGTAAAAAATCAAAAGGAGGTTCGGATGGACCAGCCTATCACAAGGGCCGAGCATGAAGAATTCAGGCGGCGGCTCGAAGAAGAAAACTCCCGTCAGGACAGGCGGATTGCACTGCTGGAGGAAAGCGTGAGCAAAATGGGCGCGTTGTCTACCTCTGTTGAAAAACTGGCCTTGAGTATGGAAAGCATGGTCAAGGAGCAGGAGAAACAGGGCAAGCGGCTGGAAACGCTGGAAGATCGTGACGGTGAAATGTGGCGCAAGGCCGTTGGGTACGTTGTGACAGCGGTCATCGGCGTTTTTCTCGGATATGTGTTCACGCAACTCGGTTTTTAGGGGGTGTTTTAGATGAGCATTATTTCGTTTCAGAGCGGGGACAAAACTGCGCTGACCAAAGATTTTGCGCGGTCGGAATTTCAGTGTCCGTGTGGATGCGGTGAGCAAAAGGTGGATCTGGAACTTGCTGAGAAGCTCCAGATCATCCGGGATAAGGTGGGTCAGCCCATCAAGATCACCAGCGGTTACCGCTGCATTGTTCACAATGCCAGCAAAACCGTGGGCGGTAGTCCGAACAGTAAGCACCGCTTTGGAATGGCTGCGGACTGGCGACTCAAAGATCGCGGACTGAACCCGGTAGCGCTTGGCATCTTGGCGGTGGAAGCCGGTTTCGGTGGCGTGGGTATCTACTGGTACGGAAACTATGCTTTTGTCCATGCGGACACCCGCAACGCAAAGGCAACGTGGCTGTGTGATGCAAAACTGCACTACCCCAGCACCACCTACCTGAAATTCATTTTGCCGACCATCCGCCGGGGCTGTACCGGGGATGCAAACAGAGCGGCTACAAAGATGCTCCAGCGGTTGCTGGGGCTGACCCCGGACGGCATTTTTGGAGAAAAAACCGAAAACGCCCTGCTGAAAGCGCAGGAGAAGCACAAGCTGGCCGTGGATGGCATCTGCGGCCCTGCCAGTTGGCGGGCAATTTCTGGGGCCAACAAGTATCTGTGACATAGGAGGAAACCATCATGGAAGCTATTCTGAGTTTTATTCCCGTGCCTGTCGCTGTCATTCTGATGGCGGCGGGTTTTGTTTCGCTGGCAGTCGGCGGTATCCGGCTGGGCTACAAGGCTACTGTTAAGAATCTGGCGCTGGATCTGGTGAACCGGGCTGAAAAGTCCATTATGGGTTCGGGGCAGGGGGCGAAGAAGAAAAAGCAGGTCTTCGCCGCCCTCCGCGCCAAATGCCCGGCCATCATCCAGTGGGCAATCACGGATGAAGTGCTGGATGCGGTCATTGAGCGTGCTTTTGACGCTATGACCGCGGCGCTGAGTACCAAAAAGGCTTGACGGATATAAAAACGCCAGTTAAAATAGAACCACTTGAAAAGCTATGGCTTTTGTAGAGAGCGGCATTGCCTGTGGGCAGTTCCGCTCTTGATTTTTACATTTCGCCGCCCCGGCAGCATACAAAATCCCCCTGCATTGACTTCATCGGCCAGTGCAGGGGGATTTTTTGTTTGCAGATTACCAAATACCGCCGTCATCGGCTTCCTCATCTGGGGTGAGGGCTTCCAGCATATCCGCATCCAACTTACCCAAATCAAGGGAAATGCGCTTGCCGGTATAATAGCCGATCACAGTCAAAACCGTGCCATTGAAATTATATTGTTTGCTTCCGCGCAGGATGCGGAGAGCCTGCTCCAAATCATTCATATAGTAAACCTCATCCTATTTTGGTAATGTAAAAGCGGGTGGATCCTTTTGTCCAAGGGTTGTGCTTGTCTTCTTCCTCGAAGCGCTTCTTCATGGAAAGCGCCTGTTCTTCTGTGCAGGTTCCGCCAACGATTTTGTCATAGCTGTTTTTCACATAGTATTTGACACCGACGGCGGCGCCGTGCTGAAGCGCCTGCTCAAGCGTAAGCATTCAGTTCATACCTCCCATCAATCACCGAACATCCGGCGCTCAGCGGCTTCCTGGCGCTCTTTTTCAATCATGGCGGCAATCCGGGACTTCTCTTTGGTGCTGAACCCCCAAGCCTTTTCGCAGGGGATGGCAACAATGAAGCCGTCCTCATGGATGCCGTATTCATTGAAATCTTCGTCAACGTACCGCTTGCAGTTGTGCGGCCGGTCGTTGAAGTCGTATTCGACCTCATCAGGAATGCGGGTCAGCTTGCCCTTGATGGGAAAATTGTTCAGCTTTGCAAACTCTCGGATGGTCATGGCGCTTCTCCTTACTCAATCGCTTCTTCAATGCTGCTGGTGGCATCTTCCAGACTGCTTACCGCATCGGACAGGCTTTCACAGATTTCCTCGGTACGCTCGTACCGCTCGCCGCTCTGGAAGTTTTCAGGGATGTTGTCCCGGTATTCTTCTTCCTCGGTCTGGATTTCCTCAAGCTGCATCTGGAGGGTTTCAAGCTGGTCAACGATGGCCTGCAGGGCCTTTCTGCGCTCTCTGTTCATATATATTCTCCTTGATTTTTCATCGGTGGGTGGTTATAATTAAAAAGCGAGGGCGGCGGCTCCTACCCGCCGCCCTGCTCTTACGGATTACTTGTTATCCGTGGGGGTCTCGTTGCTCTGAATGATTCTGTTGGGTTTAATCGTGATCGTTATCCGCTCTGCAAGATCGGGATGTTCGACCAAGATTTCCAGCAGCTCTTTCAGAGCTTTTACTTTTTCATCCATCGGTCTGTTCTCCTTTCCGGTGAGCTTCCCGCTCCTCCTGACACCTATATTATACATCTTTTTGATTTACTTGTCAATGAAAAAGATAAACTTTTTTGATTTCGTTGCAAATATTTTTGGTTGACAAATAGCTCAAAAAGATGTATTCTTATAATCAACAAGGAGGTGTTGACATTATGAGTGTTTCGGATGTTATCAAGGGTCTCTTGGCAATGTCAGGAAAGAAACAGGCCGAACTGACAAGCGTTTTGGGAATGAGCAGCAATCAGGCTGTAAATAATAAAATTAGGAAAAACAGCTGGTTTGCCAGTGATCTTCTCAAAGTGGCAGAATTATGCGGATGTAAGCTGGCTTTTGTGATGCCGGACGGTCAGTGCATATATCTCAGCGATGATGAACAGGAAAAATAAAAGGAACAGCCGCCAGCAAACATCGTAATGCTGGCGGCTGTTCCTTTAGTCAGAGGGTAGTTGTTTGACCTGAGAAGCGCCGAAGAATGATGCCCTGTAGGTTTGGCCGTCCCCCTTGCTGCTGTGGATAAGCACCGCCTGAAACAGAGCCTTTGCGCCATGCTCCACCATGTACCCGGCGGCTTTCCATCCTGCCCATGTGTTCACAGGCTCGGCCACCCCGGCGGCCTGCTGGGCTTCCTCGATGCGCTGGGCGTTGATCGGGGCGGCCTTTGCGCTGTTCCATGCCCGGTGCAGAGCTTCGGCAAAACTGCCCACGCCCTTGCGATACAGCTTCCATGCCTTGCACATGATGGCGGACAGATCAAACTTTTTCATAATGCCCTCTCTTTCTTTGGCTGAAAAGATAAAATAAAAAGCAGCAGGGGAGTGGGTTACTGACTTAGCATGCGCTCACGACTTACTGCGCTCCCGGCTCTTACTTCGCCCCTTGCCTTCCGGTCGTACTCCCTTGCTGTGATTATAGTATCCTCCATCTTTAAGAAAAAGACAACAGCAAAAACATGAAAATATAAATAAAATAAATTTATTTATCGCCCTGCTGGATGTATTGAGATTGAAGCGGAATTGCGGATTGTATATTTGGATGAGGAAGATTTTGGGCAAAAAAAGTCCCCAGACACCGAAGTGTCCGGGGAAAGGGGATAACTTACTTGTCGGACGTTATGGATCTGCACCGTGGCGTTGCAAGCCTGCTTCGGGTCAAATCATCCAAATCTTCTTCTTGAACCAGAAGATCGGAGATTTTGCAGTCCAAGGCTTTGCAAATCAAATCAAGCTGTTCCAAAGATACCCGGTCGGTCATCTCATGGTAAAGATCATTGATTGTGTTTCGCCGGATTCCAGTTGCGTCTGCAAGTTGCTTCTGAGTCCATCGCTTTTCGCCTAAGCGGACGGACAACAAAATCCTTAACATCAGCCATATCTCCTTTGCGGAGAGTGTAGCATAAAAGGATAATCTATATCAGCAAAATGATATTTGGTATCGTATTTTGATATTTTCGATTTGAGGGCGAGTGTGACTACCGATTGACTACCACGGTGCTTTTTCGTATTTGCGCAGTCCTTTGTAGAATAGCGTATATTCGTTGTTTATTTTTGCTTTTGCACCAATGGAGTGCGGGCTGGAATGACTCTTAATCAGTGGGCCCAGGGTTCGAGTCCCTGGAGGTGCACCAGATATTGAACGTCAAATCGTAAGATTTGGCGTTCTTTTTTGTTATGTAACCCCGAAAAATCGGGGCTTGCACGGTCAATGCACGGTTTTTGCACGGTTGGCGTTTTCATAGGAATCCTCTGCATGGGCTGGAATTGCTTTGAAATGCGTAGTAAATTTTGCATCAGGTCAGCAGAGCCAGACGGAGCTGGGCCTTTACTTCGGGGTCTGCATTCTTCAGCAGTTCCAGCAGAGCGGTCATGGAGATGGTCGGTTCGCCTGCGGCGGGTACAGCCTGCGGGCTGGGGCTTTCCTGTTTAGCATAGAACCCTTCCTCAAATTTCTTGCCCAGTTCTACACGAGAGGACTGCTGGATATGAGCGTAGGTGTTCACCAGCATATCCGCCGTGGCGTGCCCTGTGGTGCCCTGAACGGCTTTCACATCGCCGCCGGAGATCATCAGCTGATAGGTGGCACTGGAATGCCGCAAACCGTGAAAGACAATGCGGGGGAACTCCGGGTGGGCATCCTGCCACTTGAGGAACTTTTTGCGAATGAGCACCGGCTCCACCGCCAGACCGTTGGGCAGACGGAACAGCATCCCACTGTCATGGTAGCGTGTCGGGTCTTTTCTCTCATCTGTCGCCAGCTGATTCAGCCACTTCTTCAATTCTTCTTTTAGTGCAGAGGTCATGAAGATGGTGCGGCAGGAGGATGCGGTTTTGGTGCTTTTCAGGATGAGGGAAGTGGTGCTGCGTTCCAACTTATCCGGGAATACCTTGATGATGCAGCCATCGTCTACCTGATTCAGGGCTTCTTTTCGCACCCGCTGCATGGACTTGTTGATACGGAAGGTTCCAATGCCATCCGCAGCGTCAAAATCAAGATCCTCCGGGGTCAGACCTACGATCTCGCCCTCTCGCAGTGTGCCCACCAGCGTGAGGTGGACTGCCAGATGCAGGATGGGGTCCTCCATGCTGTCCAGTGCCGCTCGCATTTCCTCAACTGTCCAGATGGTGCGTTCCTGTGTGGATTTCTTGGGGCTGTCCACGGGAACAGGGCTTTTGACAAGGATGCCCCACTCTACGGCATACTGGAAGGCTGTACCCAGCAGCCGATGAACCTCGTGGATGGTGGTGCCGGAAAGAAACCGCTGCTTCTGCTTTTCAGTCAATTTCTGTTTCTTGCCCTCAATATACGAACCGCAGGGCGTTTTGCTCAGGGTCGTGTAGAGGTTTTCCATGTGATAGGCCTTGAGCTTCTGCATCTCCATGCTGCCGATATAGGGGATAATCAGGTTCTGGATGGTGGAAAGGTTGGATTCGTAGGTCTTGGGAGCCCACTTGTGTTTGCTGCACTGCTTGGGCAGCCAATCCATGAGGAACTCTGCTACCGTCACCGAGGACGGGATCAGAAAAGTGCCAGCTGCCAGTTCATGCTCGATTTGCTTCTTTCGGTTTGTTGCCTCCTCTTTGGTGGAAAAGCTCTCCCATTTGTCGCAGCTCTTGCCGTGTTCATCTTCGTAGGTATAGCGAACACTGTAAGAGTTGCCACGCTTCGTAATATATGCCATACTGTTTGCCTCCTTATTAAGCTGCCCGGTTGAGCCACGCATCGAAACCGTCCTTCGGTACACGGATGCTTCCGCCTACCCGCAGGACACGGAATTCGGTGGTGCTGTTGCACAGGTTGTAAGCAGAGCGCAGGCTGATGGCCAGCATTCGTGCGATCTCTTCCACCGTGTACACCAGCTTCGTGGTTGCTGGGCTGTCAGTCGGAGACTTGACGGCATTGGTTTGAGTGACCACCTCCATTGTAGTGGGGTTCGAGTCCTTTTGCAAGGGATTATTCGTATAATTTTCGAATTTCACGGTTTCGGTCATGTCAGGCCGATTCAAATTCATAGGCAGACCTCCAATTCCTTGTAGTCGGGTGACTATTACACCCGGCAATTTTTGCTTTCCGATGTTTTCGGTTTATCCAATCAAAAGTTTCATACGTTTCAGCTTCTCCTGCGCGTTCTCTTTGCGGAAACTCACACCGATGCAGGAAACAGGAATGCACATTTCCAGCAGGCGGTCATAGATGCGGGCATGGGCGGTATCCTGTGGGTGGCGTATCTCGTCCAGCGTCAGGTTGGTGGTGACGATTAACGGCTTCCGGCTGCGGTATCGGCTGTCTACGATGTTGTAGATTTGCTCCAGTACATATTCCGTTCCGCGTTCCATGCCGAAATCGTCAATGATGAGCAGGGGATAGCGGCAGAGCTTGTCCACAACATCATTTCGCCCGGAAAAGCTACTGTTCAACTCGTTCAGGATTCGGGCAAAGTTCGTCATTCGCACAGGCACTTCCTGCTCCATCAGAGCGTTCGCAATGCACCCGGCAAGGAAACTCTTGCCGGTGCCAACACCGCCCCAGAGAAGAAGCCCAAGGTTCTCTGAATGCATGGTCTGCCACTGCTCTACATATCGGCGTGCATGGTGCATCTGCGGGCTGCGGCCATTGCCGTTTTCAAAGGTCCAGTCTAGCATTGCTGGGTCTGAAAATCCTTCTGCTTTCAGTCGCCGCACAAGGTCGAGGTGTTTTTGCTGGTTGATAAGGGCTTCCTGCTTTTCTCTTTCCATGCGCTGGCAGCAGCATTCGACTGGGTGCTTGTTCTTGCCCATCAGGGCAATGCCCTTCGCAAAGAACGCTTCTTTTGGGGTGTGACATTTTCCGCAGTAAAGCAGACCGTCCTTGCCATAATAATCCTCGGGATTTTCGGGAATACTGGATGGGAGCTGTTCCAAAATTTTTTCGATCGTCTTTATAGGCTTTCTCCTTTCTTGAATGTGTAGTCCGGGATACCCGGTGTTTGCTTTTGTTCTAACTTTTGCCGTTTCGCCCAGATGCGCAGGGTAGCGGCATGATCAGAGTACTTTTTGCCGGTAGACTGGATATAAGCTGAAAGCTGTTCGATCAGATCATCCAGCCCGGAAAAATCGGCTTTGAGCCGCTTGTAGTCTTTTTCCGTCAGAAAAACATTTCGATATTCTCCGAACATCAAACGAGTGCCATTGGTTCTTACTAGGTGGTTATCTTTCAGGTTGTTCTTATTACGTTGGTTAGGTGTGCATTTTTGCGCAATCATACTGCTCGGTTCTGCACAGTCATGCTCGGCATTTTTGCATACTGCGATGGTGCAATTTTGCGTAGTATGCGGAACCTTGAGCAGAATGCGGCTGGGCTTGGAAAAACCGTTGCGGACACGTTCTACGAGCTGTGCATTTTCTAGTTCAGTAAAAGAGCGTGTTATGCTGGAAATACTGCATCCCAAATCTTTTGACAGATGAGAAAGCGGATAGACTACATAAATGCGACCCTGTGCATCGATCCAGTTGTTCTTTTTGGAAAGCGTTGCCCGGTCCAGCAGCAGGGTGTAGAGCAGCTTTGCTGTGTGGCTCAGGTCTGTGTCCAGAAGAAAGCGGGCATAGGGTAGATATTGCGGCAAAGGTGTAGTGACAGTCAGGTAATCGGAAATAGAATTCACCTCCAGCGTTTTACATCAAAAAATGGTGCAAAGGCCTGCACTTCTGCTCCGGGCAAGCTGACAGGCAAAGATTTACGAATTTCTGCCCGCAGCTCGTCCGGCTTTTTCAGTTGGCCACTTTGACCAACTGATTCCGTTACGGGTAAAATCAAGTGCCGGGTGGCGGCACCTGATTTTCAACAGACCTTGCAACGTTACAGGTGGAATCAGGTTGTCTTTTTGGCAACCTGATTTTCAACGACCTTGAGGCGTTACAGATGAAATCAGTTGGTCATTTTGACCACCTGATTTTTACGGAGTAGGAGTGACGTGTTACAGATAAAGCCGAAGTTCTCAAAAAGATAACTCCGGTAGCTCTGCCACGGATGCAATCAAGTTATCATTTTGACAACTTGATTTTGATACGGCTAAAATCAAGTTCCCAAAGTGGGAATCTGATTCGGCAGGGGCTACAAATCAAGTTACGGAAAGCGTAACTTGATTTCAGATGACAGCCACAATTCCCACTTTGGGGATTTGGGAGTGAGCGATTAGACGTTACGGTATTTTGGTTCTTCCCAAAATGGGAAGTACCACTTTACTGGATAAAAGCGAGCGTAGATAAGGAACTTGACAAACTTTATCAAGTTCCTCAAAGAGAAGCGTGAGCCGTTACTTTACGCTTACGGTAGTCTTTCTGCCGACAGGCGTTGCTGCAATATCTGGCATCCGCCCGAATCGGTAAGAACTGCTCACCACAGCAAGGACAGGTGTAGGTTCCGCGCTCAACGCGCTTTTTAAGACTTTTTCGCAAGTTCAGCATCCGGTGGCCGCAGGTCTGGAAGCTGCAATATTTGCGGTTCCGGGTTTGGGTGTAGATGACCTTGCGGCAGTATTCGCACTGGATTCTGCGCACACTGGGGTCACCGTCAATGAAATATTCCATCAGAGTGTCCTGATTTTCGCGTTCCCATTGTTCTGTTGTCATAGGCATCCTCCTTTGGCTGTTACAGGTGTGTGGTGGATAATGAAAAGCATTATTTGCCCCAAATGTTACGGGTATATGGTGGTTATCAAAATGGTAACCACCACTTTCACACAATAAAGCGTTACGATTGTCTGGTTGGTGATCAAAATGATCACCAACTAAAATCTGTGCGTTATGGCTGGGTGGTAAGTGGACAATTTGTCTATTTACCACTTCCAAGTGGTGAGTTACGGTTTTCGTAACCCACCACAGAGTGACCGTGTTACGGTAATTTGGTAAGTACTGAAAAGCAGCACTTACCAGATTTCACCGTGGCTTGACAAAATGTCAAGTCGAGGTTAAGCGTAACATGGATAGTGTTCAATTTGAACACATTGAACGAGCTGTAACGTAGAAGATGTTTCTGGTGAATGACGCTTTGTGTCATTCACCACATCAACTGGCCATTTTGACCAGTTGATATTGGGTGTGCCGTTCTCCCTGCATGGATTTCCTGCCCCCTTCCGGCGGCGTTTTCCGGCTCGCTCTTGCGAGGTCTTCGCCGGGTATCCCATGCAGACGGTCTTTCGATTTTCAAGGTGCGGTGCTGGATCTGACAATAAAAAATCGCCACACAACAACCGAAACCTGACCATCCCTTCCGGGATGGCCTTGGTTCGGGTTCGTTATGTAGCGATAAGAAAGTCAAAAACTTGCTCCGGCTCCTTCAGGAGCCGAGCTGGAACTCTAAGTAAATATGTTATATTAAATTGTTGGAATAGACTACCACAAAAATCGAGCTGTGTCAACAAAAAGATTTGAAAATACGCCACTTTCGGCGGGTTGCAAGAAAAGGCGATGAAAACTTTGGCAAAAAGAGAGAGGGCTGGACGGTACCGGCCCCCTTGTGGGTCATAATGCCTTTAGAGGATAAGATGCACGGTCAGCGCAATTTTGTGCTGAATGTCGGGTTTGGGAGAAGCCCAACAAGCGTTTTTGAATTCGGATTTGTAAAATCTGATTCAAAAATTGCGAGTTGGTACCGGCTTGCCCTGCTTGCTGCGGATGCAAACACGAAAATTTTCTAAGAAGAAAAATAACCGTCCACTTCAAGTTGAACTTAAAAACGGATGGTCTCAATCGCAAAATGTTTTTCAAATTTGGGAAGCGCATTGAGAGGCTTCATAGTTGTTGCAAGCAGGGCAGACGTATATACAACGTCTGCATCTGCAAGCAATGTGTCTGTCTATACAAACACCATTTGCGTTGCAAAATGCTTGTTGGGAACACCCAAACCCTTGAACTGCACCGTGCCGATGCAGGCTATATGCTCTCGCAATCCTCAAACCAGCTTCTCCCACAGCGCATTCAAAGCGGCAGCGGCATCCGCATTCATGCCCTCGTTCAGGCGGCGAGCGGCGTACCAGAGGGTAGAGCTTTCGCTCTGCACATCATTGGCAAGGGCGGTGTCTTGCAGCGGCAGAGCAAAGTCTGCCACCGACAGAACGTCTCCTTCCTCCGGGTCGGTGCCGTCCAGCGTCTGGAAGCAGCCATACCGCTGCTCCATGGCGGCGGGGTCGTCCACGATGAACAGGGTGCTCTCGCACAGATAAAAATCAGAGTTCAGCTTGTCCTCGCTGGACTGCATCAGCCGCTGCAGGGCGGCATCCTGCGTTTCAAAGTCCAGTGCCAGCCAGATGCCCTTTACCGTGACCTTCACCTTGCCATCGCCGTTCACGTCCCCGGCAAGGGCTTCCAGCCGGGTCTCCAGCTGGCTGAGGAAAGCAGTGTCCGGGTCGGTGCGGCTCACCACTGCCACGGTGTAGTCCGGCTGCACCTCGGTGACTCGGTTCCAGACGAAATACCCCACCGCCAGCAGGGCAGCAGCGATCAGCACCACATAATACCAGTGGTAGTGCCACCAGTTGGCACGCTGCTGCGCCGGGGTCAGGGGAGGGGGCGTTTCCTGGATCAGGTCTTCGGGTTTGATATCCCGTTCGTAGCGGTAGGATGCCATGGCTGTGTCCTCGTTTCGTCTGTTTTTCTGCATCTATCATAGCACAAATTCCCGGGCAGCGGCAGACTGCCCGGGAATTTTTCATGCTTTATTTACACCCGTGTACGCAGGCACTTGAGGTCTGTGCCGGTTACGGCGTAGGCCCCGGTGCCAGCGGGCAGGAACAGGCTCTGCCCCTTGCGGATTGGCAGGCTTTCGCCGGTGGCGGTCTCGGTCAGGGTACCCCTGCCTTCCAGCACCAGCAGAGAGGTGAAGGAGGTCTCGTCGCAGACATCCTCAAAGTCACCCTCTACGGCATCCACCGTGAAGTAATCACACTGCGCCAGATGGCCGTGGAAGTCCTGCGCTTTCGGCGGCTCCCGGAGGGTAACATCCAGTGCCTGCGGGATGTGCAGCTGCCGGGGCTTGCCATCTGCGCCCAGACGGCCATAGTCGTAGATGCGGTAGGTGACGTTGGAGTTCTGCTGGATCTCTGCCACCACGATGCCCTTGCGGATGGCGTGCAGCGTGCCGGAGGGGATGAAGAAGCAGTCCCCCTTGTGCACCGGCACGGCGTTCAGCGCGTCGGTCAGGGTGTTATCCTGAATGCGGCGTTCAAACTCTTCCTTGCTGATCTCATGGGTGAAGCCGTAGTAGAGGGAGGCACCCGGCTCTGCTTCCAGCACATACCACATCTCGGTCTTGCCGTACTGGTGTTCGTGCTCCAAAGCGTATTCATTGGAGGGGTGCACCTGAATGGACAGGTCTTTTTTGGCATCAATGAGCTTTGCCAGAACGGGGAACTCGCTGAACTTTTCGCAGTGGGTGCCAAGGCAGCCGGGATGAGTGTTGATGTACTGCTGGAAGGTGGAGCCGTCCGGCAGGTAGCTGGGGCCGTCCGGGTGGCAGGACAGCATCCATGCCTCGCTCAGGGGGTGTAATTCGCTCTGGATGCCGTACTCGGTGCGCAGCTTTTCGCCGCCCCAGAGGTAGTCTTTGCAGCTGGGAGTAAGCTGAATCGTTTTCATTTTATATACCTCGAATATGCCTGAAATTGAACACAAAAGGCGATTTTTCCGAAAAAGGGTGCAAAAAGCTGCCCCGTCCATTTTTCGGCGGGAACGAGGCAGCCAGTTTGCAGGGGATTATGCTTTCAACAGGGCAGAGGCAGCTTTGCCAAGAGTGTCATTGATGGCATCGGCTGCTTCTTCGGTGGGAGCAACGGCAGAGAGATACACCTTGATCTTCGGCTCGGTGCCGGAGGGGCGTACCATCAGCTTGGCACCGCCCGCCAGACGGAACTCCAACACATTGGCCTTGGGCAGTCCGGTGCCGGCGGTGTTGTAGTCCACCAAGCTTTCCACGGCCATGCCGCCGATGGCGGTGGGCGGGGTCTGCCGCAGCTGCTTCATGATGGCGTCCATGGTGTGCATTCCGCTTTCGCCCTCAAAGGCGAAGCTGTGCAGGGCGTTGCGGTAGCAGCCGAACTCGGCATACAGCTGATTGATGGCATCCAGCAGGGTCATGCCCTGCTTTGCGTACCATGCGGCGGCTTCGCACACCAGCAGGGTGGCGTTGACGGCGTCCTTGTCCCGGACGTGAGCGCCGGACAGGTAACCGTAGCTCTCCTCAAAGCCAAAGATGTAGCGGTCGGCTTCACCTGCGGCTTCCAGCAGACCGATCTGCTCGCCGATGAACTTGAAGCCGGTCAGGGTGCGGCGCAGCTCCACGCCGTACTTTGCCGCCACCGGGGTGGCCATATCGGTGGAGACGATGGTGGTCACAGCCACCGGATGCTCCGGCATGGTGCCCAGTGCCTTGCGGGTGCGGCAGATGTAGTCCAACAGAATGATGCCCATCTCGTTGCCGGTGATGAGCCGGTAGCCGCCCTTGCCGTCCGGCACGGCGGTGCCGCAGCGGTCACAGTCCGGGTCGGTGCCCAGCAAAAGGTCCGGGTGCACTTTGTCGCACAGCTCCAGACCCTTCTGCATGGCTTCCCGGATCTCCGGGTTCGGGTAGGGGCAGGTGGGGAAGTTGCCGTCCGGCTTTTCCTGCTCCGGCACCACGGTCACATGGGTGACACCCAGCTTTGCCAGCAGTTTTTTCACGCATTCCAGACCGGAGCCGTTCAGCGGAGTGTACACCAGCTTTAGGTCGGCGGTGCCAGCCCCATCGCCCACACGCTGGGCATAGACGGCATCCACAAAGTCGTCCAGACATTTCTCGCTGCTGTATTCGATCTTGCCCTCGGCAAGGGCTGCGTCAAAGTCCGCAGGCTGTACGGCAAAGCAGTCTACTGCTTCAATGGCGGCAAGGATCTTTGCTGCCACCTCAAGGGTGATCTGGCAGCCGTCTGCGCCGTAGACCTTGTAGCCGTTGTACTTGGCGGGGTTGTGGCTGGCGGTGATGCACACGCCTGCGCCGCAGCCGTAGTACCGCACCGCCCAGCTCAGCGCCGGGGTGGGTTCCAGACGGGGGTAGATGTACGCCTTGATGCCGTTAGCAGCCAGAACAGCCGCCGTTTCTTTTGCGAACACATCGCTCTTGATGCGGCTGTCGTAGCCGATGGCCACCTTCTTGGGCAGGTCGGAGGCGTTCAGGTAGTTGGCAAGCCCCTGCGTTGCCTTGCGGATGTTGTAGACGTTCATCCGGTTGGTGCCTGCGCCGATGACACCCCGCAGACCGCCGGTGCCGAATTCCAGCTCCCGGTAAAAGCGGTCGGTGATGGCGTCCTCGTTGCCTGCAATGCTCTTCAGCTCCTCGGCAAGGTCAGCAGGCATCCCGGGCTGGGAAAGCCAGCGGTCATACTGCTGTTTTACTTTTTCTTCCATAGGATCACACTTTCTTCCAATAAGGACAGTTTCGGTACAGACGATCATTGCACGCTGTCCTCCGTGTCAGGTTCTTCTTCCGGTTCCTCTTCCTTGCGCCCGGCTTTTTCCAGCTGAGCAAAGGCGGGGCGCATCAGGCTTGCCATGCCAAGGGCAGAACCTGCGCCGCCGATGAGCAGCCACAGGGGCAGCAGATAGACGAACCACGCAGGGGCGGCTTTTGCCAGCAGAGGAAACCACGCCAGAAAAGCCAGATTCCCCACAGTGGGCAGCAGGTTTGCAAGGGTCATGCGGCCGCTGTCCGCCAGCACCGGCAGAACGCCGGGATAGGTGAAACGTGCCAGCAGGGCAAAGCCCCAGCTGCCGCAGCAGCCCGCCAGCACCAGCAGCAGAAAGGACGCTGCCGCCAGAATGCCGGTGCTGGGGGTGTCCTGTGCGGTGGCGGTGCGCAGCCCGGTGAGGGCGGCAAAGCCTGCCAGCAAAAGCACCAGCCACAGGGCAGTAGATTGCTTAAAATCCCGCTTGAACGCCTTGAAAAAGTCGGTGTGGACGGTGTAGTCCTCCTTTGCCGCCATCTTGTTCACCACCGTGAACAGCCCCAGGGTGGAGGCTCCGGCGGTGACGATGGGCAAACAGCACACCAGCCACAGAAGGTTGGCAAAAAGCAGATCGCCGATCTTCCCCATAGTGCGGTAGAAGGGGCTGTCGATGTTGGTCTTTTTCATGGCGTTTCCTTTCGGGTGGAGGGCTCAGAGGGGCGGTTTACTCGCCGATGCTCTTGAGGTACTCCAGATTTTTGTCGATGAGGGCGCACCGCTGCTTTACGCAGTCCACACTGCGCAGCGGGTCGGCGGGGGTGTTGAAGGCGAAGTCCAGCAGTTTGTCAATGGTGGTAGAAGCTACATGGAGACGGGTATCGCTGGCTGCATAATAAATATACACGCTGCCGTCATCGTCTGCAATCGCGCCGTTGGTAAAGACCACGTTGGAGACATCGCCCACACGCTCCCAATCCCGGGGAGCGATCAGGAAGCCGGAGGGCTCTGCAATCACCTTGCTGGGGTCGTCCAGTGCGGTGACGAATACATAAATAACGTACCGCAGCCCGGCGGCGGTATTCCGCACGCCGTGGGCAATGTGCAGCCAGCCCTTTTCGGTCTTGATGGGGGTGGCACCCTCGCCGTTCTTTGCCTCGGTGATGGTGTGGTAGCGGCGGGGGCTGGTGATGATCTCCTCGTCAATGACGGCGTGAGTGATGTCCTCGCACAGACCAAAGCCTACGCCGCCGCCGGAACCGGTGTCGATGAAGTCATCCATGGGGCGGGTGTAGAAGGCGTACTTGCCGTTGACAAACTCCGGCAGCAGATCCACATTGCGCTGCTGGGGGCTGCGCTTGGTGACAAGGTTCGGCAGACGCTCCCAAGTCTTGAGGTCTTTGGTGCGGACGATGCCCGCAGCAGCCACGGCAGCGGACAGGTCATTCACGCTGTTGTCCTTGCTCTCGGAGCAGAACACGCCGTAGATCCAGCCGTCCTCGTGCTGGGTCAGGCGCATATCGTAGACGTTGGTCTCCTCCGGGCAGGTGTCCGGCAGCAGGATGGGCTTTTCCCAGAAGTGGAAGCCCTCCACCGGGCTGTCACTTTCTGCCACGCCGAAGAAGCTCTTGCGGTCGTTGCCCTCGATGCGCGCCACAAGGTAATACTTGCCGTTCAGCTTGATGGCACCGGAGTTGAACACGGCGTTCACGCCCAGACGCTCCATAAAGTGGGGGTTCGTCTCCGGGTTCAGGTCGAACCGCCAGCTCAGCGGGATGGATTCGCGGGTCAGCACCGGGTTTTCCCACCGGTCGTAGATGCCGTTGTAGAAATCGGTCTTTTTGTTTTTGCGGGCCAGGTAGGCATCCTGCAAAGCCTTCTGGCGCAGGTATTCGGGGTGGAGTTTAGACTGTGACATCGGGGTTCCTCCTTATCAGTTCCATGCACATTCTGCCGTTGTGGTAGGGGCACTTCCACGGCTCAAGGATGGGCTTGCGGCTGGACGGTTTTCCGTCTGCGTCCACCTCCCAGAACCATTCACTGCCGGGGCGTTTGTCCACCATCACGTTGCAGATGTAGTGGTAAATATCGGCGGCGGCATCGCGGTATTTTGCATCGCCGCTCTTGTTGTATTCGTTCACGAAGCCCAGTACGCTTTCGGCCTGCACCCACCACACACGGGTGGTGTTCACCTTGCCCCGGTCGCACTCGTTGACCACCGAGTGGTCAATGTAAGCTTCCTTGTAGATGTGGGCGGCAAGGTCGGAGTTGATGGCGTGGATGCGCTTGGAAAGCGCTGCATCTCCCAGTAAATCGCAGCCCCAGTCGATGAGCCAGCTGGACTCGATATCGTGGCCATAGCTGTACAAATCGATGATAGAGTTGTAGTGCTGGTCAAAGAACACCAGCTGCCGGTGCAGCTCCGGGCTGTAAATCTTGTGCTCGTAGATATCAAGGATGCGGCGCAGAGCCTTTTCCACCTCCGGGTCACGGCTGGCCTGATAAAGCCCGGCGTAACCCTCGAACACATGGAGCAGGGTATTCATGGTCTTTGCCGCCATGACACCGTTTTCCGAGAGCTTTTCGTTGCTCTCCGGCTTCCAGTCGATGGTAAAGGCCTCCAGATAGCCCTCGCTGTCGGTGCAGTGCTGCTCGATGAGATGAAAGATCTTTTTTGCGTAGTCCAGCGCAACGGGGTCTTTGGTCAGCCGGTAGTAAGCGGAAAGGGCATAGATGGCAAAGCCCTGATTGTAGGTGTGCTTGGTGGTGTCCTGCGGCTTGCCGGTATAATCGCAGCTCCAGTACACACCGCCGTTTGCCTCATCGTAGCAGTTTTTCAGGAAGAACTGGTAGGCGTGGCGGGCATCCTCGGCAAGGTCTGCCCGGCCGGTCAGCATGGCAGCCTCGGAGAAGAACCACAGAATGCGGCTGTTCAGGATGCAGCCCTTTTCGGCTTTTTTATCCAGCTTCAGGTCAAAATCCATGTAGCCGTAAAAGCCGCCGTTTTCCTCGTCCCGCAGCCCTTTCCAGAAGGGAATGATGGTTTGCAGCAGCATTTCTTCTGCTGCCTGTTTGATGGAAGACATAATACAGAACTTCCTTTCTGTACAAAGTAAAACCCTCTCGGTCACGGCTTGCGCCGTGCCAGCGCCCGGTAGGGGACGTAAAATCTCTTTTTGCAGAGATGGCGATGCGAAGCATTGACAGAGAGGGTTGCGCTTGACGCTTAGCGGATGCCCACCTCGTGGTCGGTGGGGCCTGCGTTATCGTGGGTCTTGATGTAATCCACCACCTCGTCTACGGTGGTGAAGGCCAAACCGACATAGCTGTCGGCGCAGCCATAGTACAGAGCGATGCGGCCGGTGTCGGCATCCTGCAAGGTGGCGCAGGGGAAGCAGACGTTGGGCACGAAGCCACGCTCCTCATACCACTTTTCCGGGGTCAGCAGGAAGTTGCCGCAGCGGTACAGCACCTTGCTGGGCTCGTCCTTATCCAGAATGGCACCGCCGATGGAGTAGACGAAGCCATTGCAGGTGCCGGTAACGCCGTGGTAGAACAGCAGCCAGCCCTCGCTGGTCTCAATGGGGGCAGCACCGCCGCCGATCTTCACGCTCTCCCACCAGTTGGAGCCCTTGCTCATCACATGGCGGTGACGGCCCCAGAACTCCATATCCGGGCTCTGGCTCAGGAAGATGTCACCAAAGGGGGTATGGCCGCTGTCAGACGGGCGGCTCAGCAGGGTGTACATGCCGTTGATCTTGCGGGGGAACAGCACGGCGTTGCGGTTGAAGGGGATAAAGGGGTTCTCGATGCGGACAAAGGTCTTGAAGTCGGTGGTCTTGGCGATGCCGATGGACGCACCGTAGAAGTCCTGACACCAGATGATGTAGTAGGTGTCCTCCACCTTCACAAGACGGGGATCGTAGGCGTACACCGGCATAAACGGCTCGCCCTTTTCGTTGACGAAGGGGATCTTGTCCTTGTCAAAGTTCCAGTGGATGCCGTCCTCGCTGCGTCCCAGATAGATGTAGGGGATGCCATCGACCTGCTCGCCACGGAACACGCCGATGAACTTGCCCTCGTAGGGCACCACGGCACTGTTGAAGATGCGTGCCACCCCTTCCACAGGGTTGCGGTCGATGATGGGGTTCTCGCTGTACCGCCACACCGGGGCGGTAACGTCAGCGGGCTTTTCCTGCCAAGGGATGTTGGGCAGTGCGTCGCAGAACATTTTTACGTTGCTCATAAGATAAACTCCTGTAATAGAAGATTGTTTGTTTTCCTTCTGCTGTATTCTCCCGGCTCCTGCACAGAAACCGGGAGAAGCAGCAGATGATGAAGGAAAAATGTGGATGTCTTGAAAAGACTGTACTGGCCGAAAACGGCTTTCCTCTTGCGGTGCCCAGCGTCCACTTCGGCCCTTGGGCGGGCCTCGTGTCCTGCTGACCGCGGCGCCAAAAATTGCTCCCTGTTTCCGCCGCAGGCGGCGGTCGCAATTTTAGCCCTTCACAGCACCGGCAGCCATGCCGCTGTAGATCTGATCCTGACACAGCAGGAACACGATAAGGGCGGGGATGATGGTGATGATGACACCGGCGCAAATGTAGTTGTACTGGTTGCCCATGGGGCCGGAGAACACATACAGGGAGGTAGCAACCACCTGATACTTGGTCTTATCCTGCAGATACAGGTTTGCCATGTAGTATTCGTTGTAGGTGGACACACCCTTCAGGATGGCGCTGGTGACGATGGCGGGCTTCAGCAGGGGCAGCAGGATCTTGAAGAACACACCAAAGTAGGTGCAGCCATCCAGAATGGCGCTTTCGTCCAGCGTGGGGGAAAGGTTCTCGAAGAACTGCAAAAAGATATAGATGGTGATAACGTCCGTGCCCATCATCAGGATGATGTAGCCGGGCATGGAGTTTACCAGATGCAGAGCGGTCATGATCTGGTACACCGTGACCTGGGAGGCGATGCCGGGGATCAGGGTGGCAATGGTGAACAGGTTGCGGATCAGCTTGTTGCCGGGGAACTTGAACCGGTTCAGCACATAAGCCAGCATGGCGCTGATCATAATGCTGCCTACCAGCACGCAGATCAGGATAATAAAGCTGTTGAGGAACGCCTTACCCATGTTGGCCTTGTTCCATGCGATGATGAAGTTATCGAAGTTCAAAAAGTTCTTGGGCAGGGTGATGACGTTGGTGCTGGCATACTCTTCCTCCGTCTTAAAGGCGGTGAAGATACAGGACACGATGGGCACCAGTGCCACGAAAGCGGCAAAGATCAGCAGCACATACTTGCAGATATTGATGAGGATGCGCTTCATTTTGATTGCGTTCATACGTTCTGCCTCACTTTCACTTGGTTACGCCGCTGCTGCGGTTTTCCAGCCATTTTTCCACAGCCTTCTGGGCGTAGGTGACGATCACGATGAGCAGCAGCAGAACCACAGCCATGGCGGATGCAAGACCCACCTTCTGGTCGGTATGGGCGATCTTGTCCATGACCACGAAGTAGGTGGAGGTGTTGAAGCCGCCGCCGGTGACAACATAGGGCATCTCGAAGGCGGACAGTGCGCCGGACACCGAGATGATGAGGTTCAGCACCACGATGGTGCTGATGGAGGGCAGGATGATGTCCTTGAAGCGGTGCCATGCGTTGGCACCGTCGATCTCAGCAGCCTCGTACAGAACGGGGTCCACAGAAGCGATAGCACCGATGAACATGACGATGTTCTGGCCGATGTATTTCCAGATAGAGCAGGCCACCAGCACGACGTTGTTGATGGACTCATCCCGGAGCCAGAAGGGAAGCTTATCTACATTGAAGCCCACCCAGCTCAGCAGGGTATCCAGCACAAAGCCGTGGGTGAAGAAGAACTTGAAGATGAAGCCCACCGAGATGCCGCAGATGAGGCAGGGAAAGTACAGTGCACCACGGAAGAACTTGCTGCCCTTGCACTTGAAGCTCAGAATGGTGGCAAACAGCAGCGCCAGCGCCATCTGCACCACCGAACCTACCATGTAGTAAAGGCTCAGGCTCAAAGCATGGAAGCAGTCTTTGCGGGTAAAGACCGAGATGTAGTTCTGCAGACCCACAAAGGTACGTCTGCCGATGTACTTCATTTTGAAGAAGCTGAACTCCACCATTTTGAAGAAGGGCAGATAGGTAAACATGAACAGCAGCACCAGCGGAACAAACAGGAACACCAGCGTGACGATGAGCTGCTGGCCGCGCATACTGTGAAAGTATTCGCTGAAGCTCTTGCGCTTTTTAGGCGCGGATACGGTTGCGGAAGATGCCATGTAAAAGACCTCCTTTCACCAAAAGCAGGGCGGACACGGGCCCGCCCTGCTGATTTATAACGATAGATCGATTACTGCGGTGCGCAGGCATCCACAGCTGCGTCCCATGCAGCGTTCCAGTCGGCCACGATGTCGTCCAGAGTCTCGTCGCCGTTGATGCCAGCCTCCACCACACGCATGACGTGGGTCTGGTCGGCATTCAGCATCAGCTCAGCCTCCTGCTGCACCTCGGTGGCAAGGTCTGCCAGCTCTGCGGGGGCGGGGGCATCCTCGACCAGGTCGATGCCGTCAAATGCCTTCAGGGTATCGGGGTATTCCTGGCTCTTCAGCACCGGCACACCGCCCTGATCATAAGCAAAGTTGGAGCTTTCGGTCAGCCACTTGATGTAGAGCATGGCAGCCAGCTTTTTGTCATCGGTGGTGTTCTTGTTCACACCGTAGCAGTAGTCTGCACCTGCGCTGGCGTACTGGGTACCCTTGACGGTGATGGGGAACGGCATATAGCCAATGTCGTCGGCGTGGTCACCGGCGGCCTGCATCTGCACGATGGCCCAGCTGCCCAGAACCATGGCACCGATCTGGCCGTTATTGATGCGGGGCTTGGAGCCCTCCCAGTCGGTGGTGGTGGGGTCGGCCTCGGTCAAGCCGCGCTTCACTGCTTCGTACAGGATGTAGTACACAGCGTAGGGACCCATATCGTCCGCACCCAGAATGCCCTTCTGGAACGGATCTTTGGTCTGGGGCATGGTAATGTTCATCCAGTTCGGGTCGCCGGTTGCGCCGCCGCTGGTGTAAGCATCCCATGCGGTCATGGTCCAGCCGGCGGCGTAGTTGGTGTACAGGGGATCAATGGAAGGATCGTAGTCCTTGATCTTCTGCAGGTCATCCAGGAACTCGTCCGGGGTCTTGGGCAGGGTGGTGATGCCGGCAGCCTCAAAAACCTTCTTGTTGTAGATGATGCCCTGTGCATTGCCGGTGGAGGGGATGCCGTACACGCTGCCGTTATAAGCGCGGTTGGAAGCGAAGTTGTACTCGTTCTCAATGTCGCTCAGTGCGCACAGAGGCTCAAAGTAGTCGCCCAACTCGGTCAGGGGGATGTTGGTGGGGATCATGCACAAATCACCCCAGTCGTTGGAAGTCAGACGGGTGGTCATGTCGTTGGCATAGTCGGTGATGCCCTCGTACTTGATGGTGATGTTGGGATACAGCTTCTGGAATGCGGCAACGTAGCCGTCAAAGGTGCCGTCCTCGATGAGGTCGGTGCGGTGGCTGACGAACTTCAGATCGGCCTTCAGGTCGGTGTTGTCGGTGCCAACGGTCAGCTCATTGTAAGCCTTTGCACCGTCTGCGCTGGCAGCGGAACCGGCGGTGCTGCCGCCGCAGGCGGCAAGAGCGGAGGCTGCGGCCAACACACCAGTGACCTTCAGGAAATTGCGGCGATTGATCTTACGCATAGGGATGTCCTCCTTCTTTAATGTGGAACCTTTTTCCGGGTTGCGAAAGCTTTTGTTAACTTGATTTAGCTAACTGCTTCCTTTCGCTTTTTGTGATTTAAGTATAGTCTTTTCACGATGCACTGTCAATATCACCAAAAAGATTCGGTGTTTTGGTGGCAATTCGGCGATTTTCTTGTGAAAACTGACCCGCAAATCCGGGATACAACACGAAAATTGAACTTAAAATGTTTTGTTAGCTAACAAAAATAGAGAAAATTAGCCTAAACAATGGTTAGCTTGAAGGCTTTCAAAGGTTTTTGTTGACGAAACTACCGAAAACTGTTATGCTAGTTATAAAGTTAATCAGAATTTTATTTACCTCATAACCAAATCAAGAAGAAAGCTGGTCAGGAACATGGCAAAAGCAGTACGCATGGCGGACATTGCACAGCGGCTGGGCATCAGCACCGTTTCCGTCTCCAAGGGTTTGGCAGGGAAGGAGGG
>NZ_JAFREK010000144.1:0-762 GCF_017377535.1 Faecalibacterium sp. Marseille-Q4137 | reverse complement strand
GATATGACGTGCTGCTCATGATCGCCATCTCGGTGATCGCGGTGGCTTCTAGCCCGTTGTCCAGAACGGCGATCACCGAGATGGCGATCATGAGCAGCACGTCATATCTCGAGCCCTCGTTATCGACCGCCGCGAGCAGAAACAACGTCGCCGCGGCGGCAGCGGCGATCAGGCGGACGGGACGCATGCGTGACCCGACATGGTCCGACCAGCGGCCGACCGCGACCCGGCCCAGCGCCCCCAGCAGCTGCGATATGGTCACCAAGACACCGGCCTGCGCGACCGACCAGCCGTGGTGGTTGATCAGCCAGACCAACATGAACGTCACGGTCACCGTCTGCGGCATCATCAGCAACGCCGACGCCGCGTGTATCCGCCACAGGATCGACGATCCCCGATAAGGGCTGGCCAGCTCCTGTTCGGAGGCTTTCGTGCGGGATTTTCGCGGTGGGTCGACGATACCGAGCACGCTGGCCACCGCGGCCAACGTGCACACGACGGCGGGAAACATCAGCCCTGCGTGCACCCCGCGTTCGGCCAGTTCGGGTATCACCAACGCGCCGGAGGCGATGCCCAAAGGTTGTGCGGTCTGGCGGATTCCCATGGCCAGACCGCGTTGCTGGGGCGGGAACCAACCCGAGACCAGCCGCCCGCCGGCGCTGTTGCAACCACCGGCGGCCATGCCGCCGAGAAACAGGAAGACACCGATCCACAGCAGCGAATGAACCGATGCCGCGGCGTAGGCGGCCGCGGCGGTCAGCG
>NZ_JAFREK010000143.1:0-818 GCF_017377535.1 Faecalibacterium sp. Marseille-Q4137 | reverse complement strand
GCCGGATGGCGTCAAATGGCCAGCTCAGAACACCTTTCGAGACCACGATTTTCGAGACCACGATCAGGTGCTGTTGCAGGCTCTCCTAAAGCCGTAGGGCGTGTTTGAACCGCACCATGATGGGGTGCGCGGACATCGGTTGGCGATACGGGCTCGAGGTTGCAGATCCTGTCCGCGCTCGTGGCCGGCACCCGAGCGACCCTGTCGAAGACCGCGCCTTGATTACCTGGCGGTGAGCGCGAGCCGCCTGACCAGGGCCGCGAAGCACAGCGGCGCCAGCAGCCAGGTCAGCTGCATGGCCGCTGTCACCGGGTGACCACGAAACCAGAACATCACCGGGTTGAACCACAGGTCGTCGACGTAGGACCAGGTCCCGGCGAGGATCGCCGACAACTCCACGGCCAGGGCCGTGAGCTGTCCCCAGAGCACCTGGACGGTCAGGCCGAGGGCGCCCGCGGGCTCGCCCGTGAGCGCTCGCGCCAGCAGCCAGCCCATGGTCAGGAGGGGACCATCCCACACGGAGTGGGCGAGCAGGAACACCACGGTGGGGAGCGGGAGCGGCGTGGCCCACTCGATGATCGGGGTGTTGGTCCAAGCGCTGAGCCCGAACACCGGCAGCTCCCAGACCAGACCGATGAGCGTGCGGAGCATCAGCATCCGCGCGAGCTCGGGTCGAGTCCTTCGAGGGCGCAGCATGAGCACCACGACCGCGAGCGCGACGAGCAGGTCGGCTACGTAGTAGCCATGGGCGAGGGGATCGTTATCCATAAGCGTGTTCTGTTGTATGCCACTAAGCATCGTATTTGCCTCCGCGAACC
>NZ_JAFREK010000142.1:0-822 GCF_017377535.1 Faecalibacterium sp. Marseille-Q4137 | reverse complement strand
CGTTGACGTGCAGCGTGTTCAATCGACGTCCCTTCCGGTCCCTGCGGCCGCTTCGGCCATGTCCGGGGACCGCGCCTCAAAACCCGCCAGCAACCGCCCGGTCAGCCGCTCGAACTCGGCGCCCCACCCGGAGTTGTCGGTGCGCGTCAGGCCGCCCAGCTCGAGGTTTACCGTACCCGCGGTCGTCGGCGTGATCCGCGCCCACACCCGGCGCCTGCGCACCAGCAGCGACACCAGCAGTCCCGCCATCATCGTGATTGCGAAGACCAGCACCCAGGACTGGCCGGGGTCGTGGGAGACCTGCAGGTTGACGAACGGCACCGCGCCGTCGAACCGGACCACCGTGCCGGCCGCCGGGCCTTGGTCGATGCGGACTTGCTGACCGGCGCGCAGGTTGACCCGCTTTTCCTTGACCAGCCGGCCCTGCTCGATCAGCCGGTGGTCCAGGGTGAACAACGACTGGGGCCGCCCGCTGTCCAGGCCGGTGTCGCCGCGGTAGATGTCGATGGCCACCGCCGGGGCATTGAGCGCGGGGAAACGCGACGACAGCAGGGTGCCGTCGAGCTGCTCGGTGGGAGCCAGCAGGCCCTGGATGGCGATCTGGTGTTTGCGACGCTCGTCGGGGTTGGGGTAGCTGCCGGCCGGCGGGTCGATGCGCACGACGCCCGCCGACAGCAGGGTCTGCGGGTTGTCGGGTCGCCACTGCACGGTCGACGTGCGGGTCTGCCCGTCCGGGAACGTCACGGTGAAGGTGGGCGCATAGCCGTGGCCCTGCAGGTACACCCGGTCGCCGCCGACCCGCAGCGGGTGATTGACCTGCAG
>NZ_JAFREK010000141.1:0-772 GCF_017377535.1 Faecalibacterium sp. Marseille-Q4137 | reverse complement strand
GGATAACACGTCTCGTCGAGGACCTGCTGCTGCTGGCGCGTCTGGACTCGGGGCGGCCGCTGGAACGCGGACCGGTGGACATGTCGCGGCTTGCGGTTGACGCGGTCAGCGACGCTCATGTTGCCGGACCAGATCACCAGTGGGCGCTCGACCTGCCCCCCGAACCGGTGGTCATCCCGGGTGATGCGGCACGGTTGCACCAGGTGGTGACCAACCTGCTGGCCAACGCCCGCGTGCACACCGGTCCCGGCACGATCGTGACGACGCGCTTGAGCACCGGGCCGACGCACGTCGTGCTGCAGGTGATCGACAATGGGCCGGGTATTCCGGCCGCGCTGCAGTCCGAGGTTTTCGAGCGGTTCGCCCGCGGCGATACGTCACGGTCCCGCCAAGCCGGTAGCACCGGGCTCGGCCTGGCGATCGTCTCCGCTGTGGTCAAGGCGCACAACGGAACGATCACCGTGAGTAGCTCACCCGGATATACCGAGTTTGCGGTGCGGTTGCCACTTGACGGATGGCAACCGCTCGAATCGTCGCCGCGCTAGGCCTGACTGCCCGGCTCCGACGCGCTGTTCACAGCCCGCATCGACACGCTTTAGGTTAGGAACAGGTCACCTCGATTTCGAACGACTTGTTCACCGGTGACATCGGGTTGGCCATGTCGACCCCGGTAGCGGTCCCAGTGATCTTGTAGTGGCTGCCGTCCTTGGTTGCCGAGGCGTTACCCTGTCCGGTGCCCGACGTGTATCCCAGCGTGACGCCGTTGACGTTA
>NZ_JAFREK010000140.1:0-787 GCF_017377535.1 Faecalibacterium sp. Marseille-Q4137 | reverse complement strand
GTGTGCTCAACGTCGGCTCGGGTGTCTCGGGGATCTACAACACCAGCGTGTTGCCGCTCGGGACGCCGGCGGTGCTGTCGGGCCTCGGCAACGTCGGCCATCAGCTGTCGGGCGTGTCTGCGGCCGGGACCGCGTTGAACCAGATCCCCATCCTCAACATCGGGTTGGCGGATGTGGGCAACTTCAACGTCGGGTTCGGCAACGTCGGGGACGTTAACCTGGGCGCGGCCAACCTCGGTGCGCAAAACCTGGGGCTGGGCAACGTCGGCACCGGCAACCTCGGCTTCGCCAACGTCGGCCACGGCAATATCGGTTTCGGCAATTCGGGTCTGACCGCCGGCGCGGCCGGCCTGGGCAACACGGGGTTCGGCAATGCCGGCAGCGCCAACTATGGTTTCGCCAACCAGGGCGTGGGCAACATCGGGTTGGCCAACACCGGCACCGGCAACATCGGGATCGGGCTGGTCGGCGACTACCAGACCGGCATCGGCGGCCTGAACTCCGGTGCCGGCAATATCGGGTTGTTCAACTCCGGCGCCGGCAACGTCGGGTTCTTCAACACCGGGACCGGCAACTTCGGGTTGTTCAACTCCGGCAGCTTCAACACCGGCGTCGGCAATAGCGGAACGGGCAGCACTGGGCTCTTCAATGCCGGCAGTTTCAACACCGGTGTGGCCAACGCCGGCAGCTACAACACGGGCAGCTTCAATGTCGGTGACACCAACACCGGGGGCTTCAACCCGGGCAGCATCAACACCGGCTGGCTCAACGCCGGCAACGCCAACAC
>NZ_JAFREK010000013.1:0-77093 GCF_017377535.1 Faecalibacterium sp. Marseille-Q4137 | reverse complement strand
CGCTACCTCCACCTTGGCAAGGTGGCGCTCTACCAGATGAGCTACGGCCGCATATCAGAGGAACAGGAGTAATTCTTGTTCTTCTGAAAGGTGGTGCCTCCGATCGGAATCGAACCAATGACACGGGGATTTTCAGTCCCCTGCTCTACCGACTGAGCTACAGAGGCGCACCGGACGATGATTATTATACCTGAAATTTTGATTTTGTAAAGGGGTAAATTCAAATTTTTTGAAAAAAACTGAAACTTTTTTCGTTTTATGCGTTTCAACGCGCAAAATAAGAATGACTTTTTGCGCGTTTTTCTGCCGGATCGGGAGGACAAGAAATCTGCCCGAAGAAATTGACAAGTAATACAACCTATGGTTTAATAAAAGAAAAGAACACCGACGCTTTTGCTCTTTACACATCGCTTATACTTATTATAAGGGAAAGAGCAAAGGCGTTTTGATTTGACGACCTGCTCATTACAAGAGAACAGGCCCGGAGGACAGCATGGCAAGAAAACAGGAATATGGCAACGAAAGCATTACTTCGCTGAAGGGTGCCGACCGTGTGCGCAAGCGCCCGGCCGTCATCTTTGGCTCAGACGGCGTGGAAGGCTGCGCCCACTCTATTTTTGAGATCGTCTCCAACTCCATCGATGAAGCCCGCGATGGCCACGGTGATACCATCAATGTGACCCGCTGCAAGGACGGCAGCGTGATCGTGGAAGACTTTGGCCGCGGTATGCCCGTGGACTGGAACAACGGCGAGGGCCGCTACAACTGGGAGCTGCTGTTCTGTGAGATGTACGCGGGCGGCAAATACGGTGAGGGCGAGGACAACTACGAGTTCAGCCTGGGCCTGAATGGTCTGGGCCTGTGCGCCACCCAGTACGCTTCTGCCTGGATGACCGCCGATATCTACCGCGACGGCTTTCATTACCACCTCGACTTCAAAAAGGGTGAGAACGTGGGCGGCCTGCAGAAGGAGCCCTACAAGGGCCGCCGTACCGGCAGCATCATCCACTGGAAGCCCGACGATGAGGTGTTTACGGACATTGACGTGCCCGGCAGCTACTATAAGGATGTGCTGCGCCGTCAGGCCGTGGTCAACGCGGGCCTGACCCTGAACTTTACGGACGAAAAGGAGAAGGACCCCGCCACCGGCAAGCCCTGGAAGGAGAGCTGGTGCTACCAGAACGGCATCGCCGACTATGTGCAGGAGGTGGCAGGAGAGGATACCCTGACCCCGGTGTTCAGCTGCGAAAGCGAGGCCTCCGGCCGTGACCGTGAGGATCAGCCGGATTATAAGGTGCGGATGAGCGCTGCCTTCTGCTTCTCCAATAAGGTGCAGCTGCTGGAATACTATCACAACTCCTCCTGGCTGGAACACGGCGGCAGCCCCGAGCACGCCGTCCGTACGGCTTTTGTCTACCAGATCAACAAATACCTGAAGGACAAGAACCTCTATAAGAAGGGCGAGAGCGCCATCAGCTTCCAGGATGTGCAGGACTGCCTGGTCTACGTCTCGTCCAGCTTCTCCACCCGCACCAGCTACGAGAACCAGACCAAGAAGGCCATCACGAACAAGTTCGTCTCGCAGGCCATGACGGATTTCCTCAAGCATTACCTGGAGGTCTACTTCCTTGAAAAGCCGGAGGAGGCCCAGAAGATCTGCCAGCAGGTGCTGGTGAACAAGCAGAGCCGCGAGCACGCAGAAAAGACCCGCCAGAGCATCAAAAAGACACTCTCCACCCAGATCGATCTGGCCAACCGGGTGCAGAAGTTCGTGGACTGCCGCACCAAGGATGCTTCCCGCCGGGAACTCTACATCGTGGAGGGCGATTCCGCTATGGGCGCGGTCAAGCAGAGCCGCGACAGTGAATATCAGGCCATCATGCCCATCCGCGGCAAGATCCTGAACTGCCTGAAGGCCGATTATGCCCGCATCTTCAAGTCCGATGTCATCGTGGACCTTATCAAGGTCATGGGCTGCGGCGTGGAACTGGGCGGCAAGCACAACAAGGAACTTGCCACCTTCAACATCGATAATCTGCGCTACAATAAGATCGTCATCTGTACCGATGCTGACGTGGACGGCTACCAGATCCGCACGCTGGTGCTGACCATGCTCTACCGGCTGACCCCCACTCTGATCAACGAGGGCTATGTCTATATCGCGGAATCGCCGCTGTATGAGATCACCACAAAGGACCACACCTATTTTGCCTACACCGAGCCGGAAAAGGCAGCATTCCTGAAGGAGATCGGCGACAAAAAGTATACCATCCAGCGCTCCAAAGGTCTGGGCGAAAACGATCCGGAGATGATGTGGCTGACCACCATGAACCCCGAGAGCCGCCGCCTGATCAAGGTACTGCCCACGGACGTGGAGGAAACGGCCCGGGTGTTTGACCTGCTGCTGGGAGATAACCTGGCCGGACGCAAGGAGCATATTGCACAGCACGGCGCGGAATATTTGGATGATCTGGATGTGAGCTGACGAGATAAACCCCTCCGTCAATGCTTTGCATTGCCACCTCCCCTAGTAGGGGAGGCCCTGGCGTTGCGGAACGCCCTGCGAGTTCCCCTCTATGCCAAGGGCCCCACTATTAGGGGGGCTGTCGAGCGTATGCGAGATTGAGGGGTTGGATCTGGGATATAGATGCTGATATAGAGGAGCAAAAATGGCAAAACGAACAACCAAAAAAACGACCAAGCCTGTCCGCCCGCAGCTGGGCGACGGCGTTGAGATCCTGAACGCGGGCAGTGTGCTGGAAGATCCCATTACCAGCACGCTGGAGACCAACTATATGCCCTACGCGATGAGCGTCATCGTCTCCCGCGCCCTGCCCGAGATCGATGGCTTCAAGCCCGCCCACCGCAAGCTGCTGTACACCATGTACGGCATGGGGCTGCTGAAGGGTGCCCGCACCAAGTCGGCCAACATCGTGGGCAGCACCATGCACCTGAACCCCCACGGTGATGCCGCCATCTACGATACCATGGTGCGCATGGGCCGGGGCAACGAGAGCCTGCTGGTGCCCTTTGTGGACAGCAAGGGCAACTTTGGCAAGGCATACAGCCGGGATATGTCCTGCGCTGCTGCCCGTTATACCGAGGCCAAGCTCGAGGGTGTCTGCGAGGAACTGTTCCGGGACATTGATAAGGAGACCGTGGACTTTGTGCCCAACTACGACGGCACCACCACCGAGCCGACCCTGCTGCCCGTGACCTTCCCCACCATTCTGGCCAACAATACCCTGGGCATTGCAGTCGGCATGGCCTGCAACATCTGCTCCTTCAATCTGGCAGAGCTGTGCGCCACCACCGTGGCCCTGATGAAGGATCCCAAACACGACATCTCCACCACCATGCCTGCCCCGGATTTCGTGGGCGGCGGCCAGATCCTGTACGATGAGGCCCAGATGCGGGAGGTCTATGAGAATGGCCGGGGCAGCATCAAGGTGCGTGCCCGGTACAATGTGGTGCCCGGCGAGAATATGCTGGAGATCACGCAGATCCCGCCCACCACCACTGTGGAAGCCATCATGGACAAGATCGCCGAGCTGGTCAAGGCGGGCAAGATCAAAGAGATCAGCGATATGCGGGATGAGACCGACCTGAACGGCCTCAAGCTGACCCTTGACCTCAAGCGCGGCGTGGACCCGGAAAAGCTGATGGCCAAGCTCTACAAGACCACCCCGCTGGAGGACAGCTTCAGCTGCAACTTCAACGTGCTGGTGTCCGGTCAGCCCCGGGTCATGGGTGTACGGGAGATCCTGCAGGAGTGGACCGCTTTCCGGATGGAGTGTGTCCGCCGCCGCACCTACTACGATCTCCACGGCAAGGAAAAGCGGCTCCACCTGCTCAAGGGCCTTGCCGCCATCCTGCTGGATATCGATAAGGCCATCCATATCATCCGCACCACTGAGGAGGAGACCGAGGTGGTGCCCAACCTGATGATCGGCTTTGGCATCGACGAGGTGCAGGCTGATTATGTGGCTGAGATCAAGCTGCGTCACCTGAACCGGGAGTATATCCTCAAGCGGACGGGTGAGATCGAACAGCTGGAAAAGGATATTGCCGACCTGAACGATATTCTGGCAAAGCCTGCCCGCATCCGCCGCATCATCATCAATGAGCTGAACGATGTGGCCAAAAAGTACGCCCAGCCCCGCCGCAGCGAGATCCTGTATGATCTGCCCGAGGAGGAGAGCGGTGCCGAAGAGGAATCCATCCCGGATTATCCTGTTACCGTGTTCTTCACCCGTGAGGGCTACCTGAAAAAGATCCCGCCTCAGAGCCTGCGCACCGCCGGTGCCCACAAGCTGAAAGAGGGCGATGAGATCATCCATCAGGTGGAGACGCGGAACAACGTGGAGGCCCTCTTCTTTACCGACAAACAGCAGGTATACAAGGTGCGCCTGAACGAGCTGGAGGACGGCAAGGTGGCCCAGATGGGCATCTACCTGCCGGGCCGTCTGGGAATGGATGAGGGCGAGAATATCCTCGCTATGGTCATCACGGGCGATTACAGCGGCTATGTCCTCTTCTTCTTTGCGGGCGGCAAGTGCGCAAAGATCCCGCTGGCCTCTTATGCCACCAAGCAGAACCGCCGCAAGCTGCTCAAGGCCTACTCCGACAAGGAGCCGCTGGCAAAGCTGCTCTTCCTGCCCGAGGACACGGAGCTGGCCATCCGCACCAATGCAGGCCGGATGCTGCTGGTCAACACGGCGCAGATCCCTGCCAAGACCACCCGCGACAGCCAGGGTGTTGCTGTTGTGACCCTGAAAAAGAACCAGACCATTGCATCTGTCGTCCCGGCGGAAACGCTGGAGCTTGCCAACCCCCACCGCTACCGTGTCCGCAGCCTGCCCGCCACCGGCGCGCTCATCCGCGCCGAGGACGAGGGCGAGCAGCTGACAATGCTGTAAAAAACTCCCCCAGTCTCGCATTCGCTCGACAGCCCCCTCTAGGATGGGGCCTTTGGCATGGCGGGAAAGCTTTTGCTTGAATTGCAAAGTATCCGGTTTCGCCAGAGGCTCCCTCTCCGAGGAAGCTGGCACGGCGTAAGCCGTGACTGAGGGAGTTCAAGCAGTAGCGGAGACAATTTTAAATCGTTTATCCTGAAAAGAGGAAGCTGTAATGCAGAATATTGACCTGATCTGTATTGGTAAAATGAACGCAAAATATTTTGCCGAGGGCGTGGCAGAGTACCAGAAGCGTCTGGCTGCCTTTGCGGCATTCCGGATCATCGAGCTGCCGGAGGAAAAGATCGAGGAGAAAAATGCCTCCGATGCTGTGGTGAAAAAAGCACTGGAGAAGGAAGGAAAAGCCATCCTCTCCAATGTGCGCAAGGGTGCTGCCATCGTTGCCATGTGCATTGAGGGCAGGCAGATCTCCTCCGATGAGCTGGCGCAGTTCCTGGCCGACCGCGCAAACAGCGGGGCAGGGGATGTGGCGTTTGTCATCGGCTCCTCCCACGGCCTGTCCGATGAGGTGAAAAAAGCCGCAGCCCTCAGATTCAGTATGGGCCGCATCACCATGCCCCATCAGCTGGCCCGTCTGGTGCTGACCGAACAGATCTACCGGGCCTGTACCATCAATGCCGGTATGAAGTATCATAAGTAAAACTTGCAAAGAGAAACAGAGGACGGAACAGGCAGCCGTCGCCCGGTGTTAGGAGATGCGGGAAACGTCAACCCGCCTGTTTCTCAGAAAGAAAGGGCCGTTGCAGAAATGCAGCGGCCTTTTGCTTTACAAATATAAGAAAACATGATAAAGTAGAGATACGCGGCAGTGGGGAAAGCTGCCCGAAACAACACACACGACACGGCAAGCCAGCCGCGGACGGAAAGGATGTTATTACAATGGAACAGAGCGAAAAGACCCTTGATATGATCGTCAATCTCTGCAAGAACCGTGGTTACGTGTTCCCCGGTTCTGAGATCTATGGCGGTCTTGCCAACAGCTGGGACTACGGTCCCCTGGGCGTTGAGTTCAAGAACAACGTCAAGAAAGCATGGCTGAAGAAGTTTGTCCAGGAGAGCCCCTACAATGTGGGCCTGGATGCCGCCATCATTATGAACCCCCAGACCTGGGTGACCACCGGCCACGTTTCCAGCTTCTCTGACCCCCTGCTGGACTGCCGTGCCTGCAAGGCACGCCACCGTGCCGATAAGCTGATCGGTGAGGAGCATCCTGAGGTCAATGTGGATGCTATGAGCTTTGATGAGATGGATCAGTTCATCGCCGACCACGAGGATATCGTCTGCCCTGTCTGCGGCAAGCATGACTTCACCCCCATCCGCAAGTTCAACCTGATGTTCAAGACTGCCATCGGTGTTACCGAGGACAGCTCTTCTACCTGCTACCTGCGTCCCGAGACCGCACAGGGCATTTTCGTCAACTTTGCCAACATCCAGCGCACCACCCGCCGCAAGCTGCCCTTCGGTGTCTGCCAGGTGGGCAAGGCCTTCCGCAACGAGATCACCCCGGGCAACTTTACCTTCCGCACCCGCGAGTTCGAGCAGATGGAGTGCGAGTTCTTCTGCAAGCCCGGCACCGATCTGGACTGGTTCGCTTACTGGAAGGATTACTGCGAGAACTGGCTGCTGAGCCTGGGCATCAAGAAGGAGCACCTGCGCCTGCGCGACCACGAGCCCGCAGAGCTGGCCTTCTACAGCCGCGCTACCACCGATATCGAGTATGCCTTCCCGTTCACCGACTGGGGCGAGCTGTGGGGCATTGCAGACCGCACCAACTACGACCTGACCCGCCATCAGGAGGCCTCCGGCAAGAGCCTGGAGTACTTCGACAGCGAGACCAACGAGCACTACATCCCCTACGTGATCGAGCCCTCTCTGGGCTGCGACCGTGTGGCACTGGCCTTCCTGTGTGAGGCTTACGATGAGGAGCATCTGGTCGATGCCAAGGGCAAGGAAGATGTCCGCACCGTCCTGCACCTGCATCCGGCTCTGGCTCCCTACAAGTGCGCTGTTCTGCCCCTGAGCAAGAAGCTGGGCGACAAGGCCATGGAGATCCGCAATGAGCTGAGCAAGTACTTCATGGTGGACTACGATGATACCGGTTCCATCGGCAAGCGTTACCGCCGCGAGGATGAGATCGGCACTCCCTACTGCATCACCGTGGACTTCGACACCGTGGGTGACGAGGCCAAGGGTATCGCAGCTGACAACTGCGTCACCGTCCGCGACCGTGATACCATGGAGCAGGTGCGTATGCCCATCTCCGAGCTCAAGAGCTATATCGAGAGCAAGATCGAGTTCTGATCCAAATAAAAACAGCCCCGCCGTTGCAATTTCGGCGGGGCTGTGGTATATTATAGATAAAGAGAGTGCTGTCCGGCAAACGGTCAGTACCTTCCCGGCAAGTTATTCACAAAGAATGACCGCTCAGGTTTGGACGCTGAGGGCGGTCATTTTTTGTGTGTAAAGATTTTCCATGCGATATCGAACACGCCAAAGCCGACGGTTGCAAGCAACGTCAGCAGGGCTAAAGTTTCCAATAGCGTCATAGAGCATCACCCCTTTCGCAGCAGAGCGTCAGGGGCACGACAAAAAATATTCGCCTCCCCGACGCTTGGGCCGGAAAGGTTAGACCGCTTACCGTATGTGGACAGCACTCCCAAGGTTAGTATAGCAGACGTTTCCCCGTTTTTCAACGCCGGAAGCGTCTGTTTTCTTTTATCCGATGGACAGAATTGAAAAAAGAGGGTATACTTAGGGCAAAACAACCATGCCGTTTCTTGCGGCAGAAAGGAACCTTTTGTGAAAAACTTTGATGAACTGCTCAAAAAATACGCTGACTTTATCGTCCGGGTGGGCGTGAACCCTCAGCCGGGCCAGACCATGATCATCCGCTGCCCGTTGGAGGCTGCCCCGCTGGCCCGCCTGTGTGTGCGCAGCGGCTTTGAGGCCGGTGCTCGTGATGTTCAGGTGGACTGGAGCGACAATGCCGTATCCCGCACCCGGATGGAGCTGGGCAGCGAGGAAGCCCTGACCGACAGCAAGCCCTACCAGCTGCGCCGCTACCTCGACTACGCAGAGAGCGAGGGCAGTGTCTGCGTGCTGCACCTCATTGCGGATGACCCCGAGGTCTACGCCGGTCTGGATGGTGCCAAGATCAGCCGTGTGAACGCCGCCAACCGGAAATTTATGGCTCCTTGGCGGGAGTACACCATGAATGACAGGGTGCAGTGGTCCATTGCCGCCATGCCCAGCGCCCCCTGGGCAAAGAAGATGTTCCCCGAGCTGGATACGGATGCCGCCATCGAGAAGCTGTGGCAGCTCATCTTTGATGTCTGCCGCGTGACCGGCGGTGACCCCGTCAACGAGTGGAAGGCACATCTGGACCGTCTGACCAGTCTGGGTGAGAAGATGAATGCCCTTGATCTGGAGAGCGTCCACTTTGAGAGCGCCAACGGCACTGACCTGACCGTGGGCCTGGCCGAACAGGCCAGCTGGGAGAGCGCCGGCAGCAAGAACGAGAAGGGTGTGTTCTTCCTGCCCAACATCCCCACCGAGGAAGTGTTCACTGCTCCACACAAGGACAAGGTGGACGGCATCGTCTACGGCACCAAGCCCTATGTGTTCAATGGCCAGCTCATCAAGGGATTCCATGTTACCTTCAAGGATGGCAAGGTCGTTGAGTATGGAGCCGAGGAGGGCGCTGACCTGCTGGGTCGGCTGCTGGATACCGATGAGGGTGCCCGCCATATCGGCGAGGTGGCACTGGTGCCCGCATCCAGCCCCATCAACCGCAGCGGCGCGCTGTTCTACAGCACCCTGTTCGATGAGAATGCTGCCTGCCACATCGCCTTTGGTGCCAGCTACCCCGGCACCACCGAGGGCGGCACCGGCCTGACCAAGGAGCAGCTGGAAGAACGCGGCATGAACCAGTCCACCATCCATGAGGATGTGATGATCGGTGCAGAGGACAGCCACATCACCGGCAAGTGCCGTGACGGCCGTGTGGTGGAACTGTTCCGGAACGGTGTCTGGGTGCTGTAATCGTTCAATATAAATAATTCGTTAAATCCTTACAGTCTGTGATTAGTCTGTAAGGATTTTTGCTTATTTAGAACGACTAGAAACTCGATAATTGTATGAATGCACAAAAGATATTTCACATGAAAGAAAAATATTGACATCAAAAAAAGGGGATGTTATACTTTTACTATAAAAAGTGCACTTTGACCGAACCACAAGACAAGATGAAAGGATGGAAATGCTATGAAGCGTTTGATGATGTTCCTATTGACCTTGGCTATGGTATGTACGATGGGCGTGATTTCTTTTGCAGAAGGAAATATCGCTCCGCATGATTTATCTCCGGAACCGATTATACCGGATGTATGCAGCCATTTGTATAGCTTTAAGTATGCTACAAGTGTATCGGAAACGGACCCGAAGACGGGTAGAACATATACGGTTACTACGGAGTATTATGTCTGCACAAATTGCGGTGCAGAATATATTGTGACCACGTATAAGTGATATTAATATGGGTAAGAGAAAGGAGATGCAAACTATGAAACGATTGACAGCGGTGCTATTAAGCCTTTTACTGGTTATATCTGTTGGTGCAACGGCTTTTGCGGCGTTTGACACCTCCAGAATCGATCAATATTTTGAAACAGAGACCCAGAAACGGATTGACAGTATGCTGGAGCTGGTTCTGGGAAAAGAAAAGGCAGAAGAACTTGTTGAAACTTCAAGAACTTCCAGCTATGATTTTACGCAAGTGGAAGCGTATGTAAATCAGCATGTGGCGCAGCAGTCGAGCGAAATGTTCCGTTTGATTGAAGCGGCAGAACAAAAAGCATGTGATGTATCCCCGGAACCGATTATACCTGATACCTGCAAGCATAATTATGATCTTGATAAGGTTGTCCGGGAGGAATTCCGGAATATGCCGATTGGAAGAGATTTTATCAAGGTGACTTATTATTATGTCTGTACCAAGTGTGGAGATACAAAAACAGAAGTGGAAACCTATGATGCATAAGAAGATTGTGAGAAGGTTTTGATTCTTGAAGTGCTGTGGTACGGCAAAGGATAAGGCAAAATTTCACGAAACCCCTTGCATAATTACCGGAAGTATGATATATTCTAATAGTACGATATAACTTTTACTGAAACGTGGGCCGCAAGGTCCGCGTTTCTTGTTTGTTTGGAGGTTTTTATGGCGAAGCAGTCTGGCGGAAATACCGCCCAGAGAGTCGAAGCGCTTGTCCGCCCCACTGTGGAGGGCATGGGCCTGCGCCTGTGGGACGTGGTCTTTGAAAAGGAAGGGCCGGACTGGTATCTCCGTGTCCTCATCGACAAAACGGACGGCACCACCATGGACACCGACACCTGTGCCGATGTCTCCCATGCGCTGGACCCCATCCTGGATGAAGCGGACCCCATTGAACAGAGCTATTATCTGGAAGTCGGCAGCCCCGGCCTGGGCCGCAAGCTGACCCGCCCGGAGCACTACGAAGCCGTTCAGGGCCAGAAGGTCAGCGTCAGGTTGTACCGGGCCAACGAGAACGGTGTTAAGGAATTTTCTGGCCTCCTGACTTCCCGCGAAGGCAATACCATCACGCTGGAAGGCCCGGCCGGCCCCATGCAGTTTGAGCTTTCCGCCGTCAGCACGGTGCGCCTGTGTGACGACGAGGACTTGTTTGATTAAAAGAGAAAGAATGATATTTAGGAGGAACCCGAAAAATGGCTGCAGCGAACAATGAATTTTTTGAAGCTCTCTCCATGTTGGAGCATGAGCGCGGCATCACCGCAGAGTACCTGATCGAGAAGATCAAGGCTGCCATCGTGATCGCTGTCAAGAAGAACTATGAGGTCGAGGACGACAACGTTCTGGTGGAGATCGACCCCGACAGCGGCAAGTTCAACGTCGCTCTGGTGCAGAACGTTGTCGCCGATGAGGACTGGTACGATGAGCACGCCGAGATCGGCATCACCGAGGCCCAGAAGATCCGCAAGAGCTATGAGGTCGGCGACCGCGTTGTCACCCCCCTCAAGACCAAGGACTTCGGCCGCATTGCCGCCCAGACCGCAAAGCATGTTATCCGTCAGGGCATCCGGGAAGCCGAGCGCAGCCAGCAGCTGAGCGAGATCCAGTCCCGCGCCCATGATATCATCCAGGCCACCGTTACCCGTGTGGACAACGAGAAGGGCATTGTGGCCCTGGACCTGGGCAAGGGCGGCGAGGCCATCCTGCCCCGCAACGAGCAGGTGCCCGGCGAGACCTACACCGAGGGCCAGACCCTGCAGGTCTACGTTGTGGACGTGGTCAGCGGCGAGCGCGGTGCCCGCGTGATGATCAGCCGCACCCACCCGGGCCTGGTCAAGCGCCTGTTCGAGCTGGAAGTGCCCGAGATCTATGACGGCACCGTTGAGGTCAAGGCCATCAGCCGCGAGGCCGGTGCCCGCACCAAGATGGCTGTCTGGAGCAAGGATGCCAACGTCAACCCCGTTTCTGCCTGCATCGGCCCCCACGGCGACCGTGTGGCCGCTGTGGTCGAGAAGCTGGGCGGTGAGAAGATCGATATCGTCAAGTGGAGCGAGGATGTCTCCGAGTTCATCTCCGCTGCCCTGAGCCCCGCCAAGGTGCTCAAGGTCGAGCTGCTGCCCGGCGAGACCCGCTCCTGCCGCGTCACCGTACCCGACCAGCAGCTGAGCCTGGCCATTGGCAACAAGGGACAGAACGCCCGCCTGTGCGCCCGCCTGACCGGCTACAACATCGACATCCGCCCCGAGAGCGGCTACTACGGCGAGGACGAGGAGCCCAAGGCTGCCGAGCCCAAGACCGAGGACGCTGAGTAAGAGCGGCTGTGACCGCACCTGAAGGAGGGAAACCGGATGGCACAAAAAAAGATCCCTGCCCGCCAGTGCATCGGCTGCATGACCAGCCGCCCCAAAAAGGAACTGGTGCGGGTGGTGCGCGCCCCCAGCGGCGAGATCAGCATCGACCCCGTGGGCAAGAAGCCGGGCCGCGGCGCTTACCTCTGCCCGGACCCGGCCTGTCTGGCAAAGGCCAAAAAGAAAAAGGCGCTGGAGCGCTGCTTTGAGCAGCCGGTTCCCGCCGAGGTTTACGATGCGCTGGCCGCACAGCTGGCCGACGTGGAAAAGGAGGCCCAGCCGAATGGCGAAGCATAACAATACCCCCGAAAAGCCCAAAATGGCCCCGGAAGAAGCGCTATTTCAGGCGCTGAGCCTCTGCCGCAAGGCAGGCGCGCTGACCATGGGCTTTGATGCCGTGGAAGATGCCTGCGTCAAGAGCAAGGCATGGCTGGTAATGGTCACGTCCGATGCCAGCGCTAAGACCGTGCAGCGCCTGAACTACGCTGTGGGCGACCTGGTGGACGTGATCTCCATGCCGCTGACCCAGGACCGCCTGGCCGATATCAGCCGCAAGCCTGTGGCTGTTTACGCGGTGACTGACCGCAACCTCGCAAAGCTCTGCTTTGACCGTCTTTCGGACTGCGGGGCAATCAAAAATGAGGAGGATATGAGCGAATGACCGTAAAATATAAAGTGAGCGATTTTGCAAAGGACCTGAATGTTTCTGCAAAGAAGGTCCTGGATGAGCTGGCTGCCATGGGCAGCACCGGCAAGAAGAACAGCTCTACCCTGGAAGAGAACGAGCTGAACTACCTGCTGGAGAAATTCAGCAAGGACAACAGCGTTGCCAGCCTGGACGAGTACCTGAACAGCGCAAAGCAGCCTGCCCAGCCTGAAAAGAAGGCGGAGAAAAAGGCCGAGAAGCCTGCGGAGAAAAAGGCAGAGCCCAAGGCTGCTGAGAAGAAGCCCGAGGCAAAGCCCGCTGCCCCTGCCGCAAAGGCAGAGCAGCCCAAGGCAAACAATAACAATAATAAGCACGGCGAGAAGAAGAACGAGCAGCACAAGAAGCGCGAGGAGAAGACTGTCTCCCTGAGCGAGCTGGCCCGCGAGACCGGTGCCAAGGCCTCTGCTGCCCCGGCTCAGTCCGTCTCTGTCCGCCGCGAGGACAGCCAGGTGACGGTCGATACCCGCACCGTGGATGTGAACGTGGACCGCTTTGATGCCCGCTACGACGATCTGGCTTCCACCAAGAACACCGAGAACCGCCGTAAGCCCACCCCGCAGGGCAACAAGCAGAAGTTCACCCAGCGCGGCCAGCGCCAGCGCCAGCAGTTCCAGAAGGGCAAGCGCGAGACTGAGTTCGAGCGCCTGCAGCGCATCCAGCTGGAAAAGGCCCGCAACGCACAGCTGAAGGTGATGATCCCCGATGAGATCACCGTCGGTGAGCTGGCTGCCCGCCTGAAGCAGCAGGCCGGCAAGGTCATTGCCAAGTTCATGCAGATGGGTGAGATGCACGCCATCAACGATGTGATCGATTTCGATACCGCATCCCTGCTGGCTGAGGAGTTCCACGCAAAGGTCGAGCACGAGGTGCATGTGACCATCGAGGAGCGCCTGTTCACCCAGGAGGAGGATTCCGCCGAGGATCTGGTGGAGCGTCCCCCCGTTGTCTGTGTCATGGGCCACGTTGACCACGGTAAGACCAGTATCCTGGATGCCATCCGCAAGACCAATGTCACCGCAGGCGAGGCTGGCGGCATCACCCAGGCCATTGGTGCATATCAGGTCAAGATCAACGACAGCCTGATCACCTTCCTGGATACGCCGGGCCACGAGGCATTCACCTCCATGCGTGCCCGCGGTGCCAACATGACCGATATCGCTGTTCTGGTCGTTGCCGCCGATGACGGCATCATGCCCCAGACCGTGGAGTCCATCAACCACGCCAAGGCTGCCAATGTCAAGATCATCGTGGCCATGAACAAGATGGATAAGCCCACTGCAAACCCCGAGCGCGTGATGGAAGGCCTGACCAAGTACGGCATCATCACCGAGGACTGGGGCGGCGACGTTGCCTGCATCCCCGTTTCCGCTCTGACCGGCATGGGCATCAACGACCTGCTGGAGCGGATCGCGCTGGAGGCCGAGGTCATGGAGCTCAAGGCCAACCCCAACCGCCGCGCCAAGGGTGCTGTTGTTGAGGCTCGTCTGGACAAGGGCCAGGGCCCCATCGCCACCATTCTGGTGCAGAACGGCACCCTGCATGCCGGTGATGTCATCATTGCCGGTACCGCTGTGGGCCGTGTGCGTACCATGCGCAGCGACAAGGGCGTGCTGCTGAACGATGCAGGCCCCTCCACCCCCGTGGAGATCACCGGCCTGACCGCTGTGCCCGAGGCAGGCGACCTGTTCGAGGCCGTTGCTGACGAGCGTCTGGCCCGTGAGCTGGCAGAGCAGCGCATTGCCGCTGCCAAGGAGAAGCAGTTCTCCTCCTTCCAGAAGGTCACTCTGGATAACCTGTTCAGCCAGATGGCACAGAACGATATGAAGGAGCTGGCCATTGTCGTCAAGGCTGATGTGCAGGGCTCCGCCGAGGCCGTCAAGCAGAGCTTGGAGAAGATCTCCAATGATGAGGTGCGCGTCCGCGTCATCCACGCCGGTGTCGGTGCCATCAGCAAGTCCGACGTTGACCTGGCCGATGCCTCCAACGCCATCATCATCGGCTTCAATGTCCGCCCCGATAACGTGGCCAAGGAAGAAGCCGCTGCCACCAAGGTCGAGATGCGGATGTACCGCGTTATCTACGATGCCATCAACGATGTCACCGATGCTATGAAGGGTATGCTGGCTCCCAAGTTCCGCGAGGTCGCTCTGGGTGAGCTGCAGGTCCGTCAGGTCTACAAAATCAGTAACGTGGGCACCGTTGCAGGCTGCCGCGTGACCAGCGGCAAGATCACCCGCGACAGCAAGGTGCGCGTTGTCCGTGACGGCATCGTCATCACGGAGGACGAGATCGCATCTCTGAAGCGCTTCAAGGATGATGCCAAGGAAGTGGCCGAGGGCTACGAGTGCGGCGTTACGCTGGCAAAGTTTGCCGATGTCAAGGAAGGCGACGTTTACGAGGCCTTCAAGATGGAAGAATATCGGGACTAAGGAACGGATTAAACCTCTCCGTCATTGCTTCGCAATGCCACCTCCCCTAGTAGGAGAGGCCTTGGCAGCCGGGTGAAGCCTCATCTTTATGCCAAAGGCACCCCCATTAGGGAAGCTGTCGAGCGCAAGCGAGACTGAGGGGTTTTGTTTTAGAGGAGAAGCTATGTCTCAGAAAAATATGGGTCGTCTTGCCCAGGATATGAAGCGTGAGGTCATTGCCATCATCGGACGGCTGAAGGACCCCCGCCTGGAGGGCGGTCTGCTGACCGTCACCCGTCTGGATGTGACACCTGACCTGGATGTTGCAAAGGTCTATGTGAGCGTGATGGGCCGCGAGGACGGCCCCAAGCCCGCCATCGAGGCACTGAACCGTGCCGCAGGCCATGTGCGCACCGAGGTCAGCAAGAAGATGCACATCCGGAAGGCTCCGCGCTTCATCTTTGTGGAGGACGATGGTGCCGCCTACGCAGCCCACATCAATGAGCTGCTCCGCACGCTGAACGTGAACGGTGACGCTGAGGAAACCAGCCAGCCGGAAGAGACCGAGGAATAATCAGCCTTGCGGAAAGGATGGAACATGGGATGACAGAACAGCTGAATGTACAGCAGATGGCAGAAAAGCTGCTTGCTGCGGATAACATCTTGATTCTGTGCCACAAAAACCCGGATGGTGATACGGTCGGCTGCGGCAGCGCGCTCTACTATGCGCTGCTTGCACTGGAAAAACACGCAGCCGTGCTCTGCGCCGACCCCATCCCCGGCCGGTACGCATTTACCAACCCCCGCCTGTTCAAGGGCGAGTTTGAGCCGCAGATCGTGGTGGCTGTGGATGTTGCCAGCGTCCAGCTGTTTGGCGAGGGCAACGGCGTTCCCCAGTACACGCGCCATGTGGACCTGTGCATCGACCACCATGCAGGCAACAGCGGCTACGCCGAGTTCACGCTGCTGGATGGCAGCGCCGCCGCTGCGGCAGAGCTGCTGTATGAGGTGATCTGTGCCATGCGTGTGGAGATCACCCCCCACATTGCCGATTGCCTGTATACCGGCCTGTCCACGGATACCGGCTGCTTCAAGTTCTCTTCCACCAAGGCCAGCACCCACATCACTGCTGCCAAGCTGATGGAGGCCGGTGCCCATGTGGAGGAGCTGAACACCCTGCTGTTTGACACCAAGTCCCGGGAGCGGATGGAAGCCGAGCGGATCGCCCGCAACCATCTGGAATATCATCTGGATGGCCGTTGCGCCCTCATCTACCTGACCCGGGATGAGATCGAGCAGAGCAGGGTAGACCCTGCGGATCTGGAAGAGCTGACCAGCCTGCCCATCAGCATTGAGGGCGTGAAGGTCGGCCTGACCCTGCGCCAGCAGCCCGGCGGCAGCTACCGCATCAGCGTGCGCACCGCCAAGGGCGTGGATGCCTGTGCCATTGCCCGCCGTCTGGGCGGCGGCGGCCACACCCGTGCGGCGGGCTGTGAGCTGCTGGGCAACCTTGACAACGCCAAGAGCGCGATCCTCTCCGAGGTGGAAGCTGTTCTTGATGCACCGCAGGAGGAAGCATGATGCAGGGGATCCTCATTGTTGATAAGCCCACCGATTGGACCAGCTTTGATGTCATTGCCAAGCTGCGGGGCATTCTGGGCACCCGGAAACTGGGCCACAGCGGTACGCTGGACCCCATGGCGACCGGTGTTCTGCCGGTGTTCTGCGGCGGGGCCAGCAAGGCAGTTGATCTGCAGCTCGACCACACCAAGGCCTACCGCGCTGTCCTCAGGCTGGGCCAGCGCACCGATACCGGGGATGTGACCGGCACTGTGCTGGAGACCGCCCCGGTAACGGCGGGGGGGCAGGAGCTGCTGGCCGTTCTGCCGCAGTTCCTCGGTCCCCGGATGCAGACCCCGCCCATGTACTCGGCAGTCAAGATCAACGGTCAGCCGCTCTATAAGCTGGCCCGCGAGGGCAAGACCGTGGAGCGCAAGGCCCGGCCGATCGAGATTTTGGACATCCGGTACGAGGGCAGCCCTGCGGAAAACGAGTATGCCCTGACCGTAAAGTGCTCCAAAGGCACCTATATCCGGGTGCTGCTGGAGGAGATCGCCGAAGCCATGGGCCAGAAGGGCACCATGAGCGCCCTGCGCCGCGTGGCCGCCGGGGTGTATTCCGAAGCCGATGCCCACACGCTGGAAGAGATCCAGGCGGCAAAGGACGCGGGGCCGGAGGCCCTGCAGGCTCTGATGCTGCCGGTGGAAAGCGTGTTCACCAGCCTGCCGCTGCTGGTGGCGGACGAGCGGGTGGAGCAGCACCTCTACAACGGGTGCCCCACCAGCCGCTATCCCGCTGCCGACGGCCGCTACCGCGTGCGGAACGCCGGAGGGCAGTTTCTGGGTCTTGCCAATGTGGTGAACGGTGTGCTCAAGGTGGAAAAGCTGTTCGTGGAAAGGAACTGACGACCAATGCAAATCGTTTCATCTCTGTCGCCGCTGGCGCTGGAACATGAGGGCGGCACTGCTGTTGCCATGGGCTACTTCGATGGCATCCACATCGGCCACCGTGCCGTCATTGAGGGAGCAGTGGAGTGGGCAAAGGCCCACAGCGCTGCCCCGGCGGTGTTCACCTTCAAGCTGCCCGCTGACAGCAAAATGAAGGGCCGCCGTCTGCTCTCCACCGAGGATAAGCATGCCCTGATCGCAAGCCTGGGTGTGGAGTATTATCTCTGCCCCGAGTTTGAGGAGATCCGCGCCATGACCCCGGAGCAGTTCGTGTACGGCATCGTGCAGGACTGCCACGCCAGGGCGTTGTTCTGCGGCGAAAACTTTACCTTTGGTGCCAAGGCCGCCGGGACCCCCGAGCTGCTGAAGGAGCTCTGCGCCCCGCTGGGGGTGGAGGTCGTGGTGGTGCCCATGGCACAGTTTGAGGAAAAGCCGGTGTCCTCCACCCGCATCCGCACGGCATTGGAGGGCGGCGATGTGCCTGCCGCCAACGCCATGCTGGGGATGCCCTATGCCATCCGCTTCGCGGTGCAGCACGGGGCAGGTCTGGGCCACACGCTGGGCGTGCCCACCATCAACCAGATCTACCCGGCGGGCTTCCAGATGCCCCGCTATGGCATCTACATCACCCGCACCCGGATCGGTGATACCTGGTATCCCTCGGCCACCGGCCTGGGGACCCGGCCCACTGTCAATTCGGACGAGACCAAGGTGACCTGTGAGACCTTTATCCCGGATTTTTCCGGCGACCTCTATGGTACCGACCCGGTGGTGGAGTTCTACGCCTACCTGAGTCCCAGCAAAAAGTTTGATACCCTGGACGAGCTGAAGGCCTGCATCGACCATGCAGCCCGGCGCGCCAAGGCCTATTTTGCAAAAGCATAGTAAAATTTTTCTTGCTTTTTGCACGGATTTCTGTTATACTAGCCATGTTACCGCGGCACGGGGCTGGGAGTATGCCCATTTGGGAGTACCGTTTTCCCGCATTCTGTGCCGATGGCAAATAAAATTTTATAAAGAGGTACTGTTACTATGAACAAGCAGGAAGTTATGGCCAAAGTCGCTCTGACCGAGAAGGACACTGGCTCCCCCGAGGTTCAGGTCGCTCTGCTGACCGCTCACATCAACGAGCTGAACGAGCACCTGAAGAAGAACCCTAACGATCACCACAGCCGCCGTGGTCTGATGAAGATGGTTGGCCGCCGCCGCAATCTGCTGGCCTACCTCCAGAAGAAGGACATCGAGCGTTACCGTGCTCTGATCGCAACCCTGGGTCTGCGTAAGTAATAGAAAACAGAGGGCAGGTACCGCATTGTGGTGCCTGCCCTTTGCTCTTTTTTGAGGAACAACAGGCCGCTGCTGCGCGTTGCAGCAGTAAATCGAGCGCCTGTGCTGTAAAAGGCACGGGCGTTGGCTTTATTGCTATGATGCGCTGGCCGCTGCCTTTTGGAAGATAAGAAGATAAACCGCAAAAGGACAAAGGAGGCAAAACCAAATGGCAATTGAATTTGGTTCCCGCAAAGAGACCTTTGAAAACTTCAAGGTCTACGAGACCACGCTGGCTGGCCGTCCGTTCAAGGTCGAGATGGGCAAGATGTGCGGCCTGTCCAACGCAAGCGCCCTGATCCGCTACGGCGAGACCTGCGTGCTGTGCAACGTTGTGATGAGCCCCAAGCCCCGCGAAGGTGTGGATTTCTTCCCCCTGAACGTGGAGTATGAGGAAAAGCTCTACGCCGCAGGCCGCATCCCCGGCAGCTTTATGCGCCGTGAAGGCCGCCCCGGTGAGCGCGCCATCCTGACCAGCCGCGTGGTGGACCGCCCCATGCGCCCGCTGTTCCCCAAGGAGATGCGCAACGATGTCTGCATTACCATGACCGTGATGAGCCTGGACCCCGATTGCAGCCCTGAGATCGCCGGTATGATCGGTGCGTCTCTGGTCACCGCTGTGTCTGAGATCCCCTGGAACGGCCCCATCGGCGGTGTTCAGGTGGGCCTGGTGGACGGCGAGATCGTCCTGAACCCCACCCAGGAGCAGCGCAAGGTGAGCGACCTGGCCCTGACCGTTGCCGCCACCATGGACAAGATCGTGATGATCGAGGCCGGTGCCAACGAGGTGGACGAGGACACCATGCTCAATGCCATCAAGGCCGCCCACGTTGAGATCAAGAAGATCATCACCTTCATCAACGGCATCGTTGCAGAGCGCGGCAAGCCGAAGATCGATTTCCAGGTGGTGGGTCTGGATATGGACGTGTTCCACGCCATCCAGAACAAGTATCTGGACGACTTCAAGGCCGCCATGGATACCGATGACAAGAATGTGCGGGATGCTGCCCTGCTGCCCATCATGGACAAGATCGCTGAGGAGTACCCCGATCTGTCTGATGCAGACCTCGACCTTGTCAGCTACAAGATGCAGAAGTACGTTGTCCGCCGCTGGCTGCTGGATGAGGGCAAGCGCGTGGATGGCCGCGGCATCAACGAGATCCGCCCGCTGGCTGCTGAAGTGGGCATTCTGCCCCGGGTCCACGGCTCCGGTATGTTCACCCGCGGCCAGACCCAGGTGCTGACCACCTGCACCCTGGGCGGCACCAAGGACAACCAGCTGATGGACGATCTGACCGACGAGCAGACCAAGCGTTACATCCATCACTATAACTTCCCGCCGTATTCTGTCGGCGAAGCCCGCGCACCCCGCAGCCCCGGCCGCCGCGAGATCGGCCACGGCGCACTGGCAGAGCGCGCTCTGGTTCCCGTGCTGCCCTCTCTGGAGGAGTTCCCCTACACCATCCGCTGTGTCTCTGAGGTCCTGAGCTCCAACGGCTCCACCTCTCAGGCTTCCATCTGCGGTTCCACGCTGGCTCTGATGGATGCCGGTGTGCCCATCAAGGCACCTGTTGCCGGCATCTCCTGCGGCCTGATCACCGAGGGTGACCGCTGGATGACCATGCTGGACATTCAGGGCGTGGAGGATTTCCACGGCGATATGGACTTCAAGGTGGGCGGCACCCGCAAGGGCATCACTGCCATCCAGATGGACATCAAGATCGACGGCCTGACTTACGATATCATTGCCGAGGCCTTTGAGAAGTGCCGCAAGGGCCGCCTGTACATCCTGGACGAGATCATCAAGCCCGTGATCGCACAGCCCCGTGAGGAGCTGAGCCGCTGGGCTCCCAAGATGTTCAGCATGATGATCCCCACCGATAAGATCAAGGACGTGATCGGTAAGGGCGGCAAGGTCATCCAGGACATCTGCGCCACCTGCAACTGCAAGATCGATGTGCAGGAGGACGGCCATGTGTTCGTTTCCGCCGTGGATCAGGAGGACGCAAAGCGCGCCATCTTCACCATCAAGACCATTGTGGAGGATCCCGAGATCGGTGCCATCTACAAGGGCAAGGTCACCCGCCTGATGAACTTTGGTGCCTTTGTGGAGATCGCACCGGGCAAGGAAGGTCTGGTGCACATCTCCAAGCTGGACACCAAGCGTGTGGAGCGCGTGGAGGATGTGGTCGCCGTGGGCGATGCCATCGTGGTCAAGGTCACGGACATCGACCAGCAGGGCCGCATCAACCTGAGCCGCCGCGATGCCATTCTGGCGCTGGAAGCCAAGCGCGCCGCGCAGGAGCAGCAGTAATCCATAAATCAGAGGGACCCCACAGCCGGTTGGCTGCGGGGTCCCTTTTTGCTGTCCGAAAAAACTTTTGGGTTTCCTCTTGACAGAAATGCAAAAATGTGTATTATTGTATTAGCTGCTTAATACAGCAACACATAAGGAGGGCAAAGCAGAATGAGTGAACAGTTTGATGCCAGCCGCCCGATCTATGCCCAGCTGGTGGAACGGCTCAAAGCCAGAATTCTGGCGGGCACCTACCCGCCGGGGGGCCATCTGGATTCGGTGCGGGATCTGGCCGCAGCTGCCGGGGTCAACCCCAACACGATGCAGAGGGCTCTGGCCCAGTTGGAAAGTGAGGGCCTTGTGCGCACCGAGCGCACCAGCGGACGCTACGTCACGGAGGATACGAATTTGATCGAACAACTGCGGGCTGCCGCCGCCCATGACATCGCGGCAGATTTTCTGGAGAAGATGCGCAGCATCGGCTACACGCCGGAAAAGGCGGCAGCCCTGTTGGAGCACTGGGATACAGAGGAGGTAGAACCCCATGAGTAAGGTGCTGACCTGTGAAAAATTGACAAAAGTATACGGAAAGGAAAAGACCGCGCTGGACGGCATCGATCTGGAGCTGGATTTTGGCCGCATCGTAGGGCTGCTGGGCCCCAACGGCAGCGGCAAGACCACCCTGCTCAAGCTGGCCAATTGTCTGCTGCAGCCCACGGAAGGCCGCATCCGGATCGCGGGCATGGCACCCGGCCCGGAGACCAAGGAGCTGGTCTCCTACCTGCCGGACGCCGACTGGCTGCCCGACTGGATGCGGGTGGAGGAGCTGGTGGAGATGTTCCGGGATTTTTACGGCACGCCCAGTCAGGCCAAGGCTTACATCGGCTTTGACGCCGCCAAAGCCAATGAGATGCTGGCCCGGCTGAACATCGCCCCCAAGGCCCGGCTCAAGACCCTTTCCAAGGGCAACAAGGAGAAGGTTCAGCTGGTGCTGGCCATGAGCCGCAACGCCCGTCTCTACCTGCTGGATGAGCCCATCGGCGGCGTGGACCCTGCGGCCCGGGACTACATCCTGAACACCATCATTTCCAACTACAGCAAGGACGCGACGGTTGTCATCTCTACCCACCTCATCGAGGACATTGAGCCAGTGCTGGACGAGGCCGTGTTCCTGAAGGACGGCCGAATCTTTGCGCACCGCGCTGTGGATGATATCCGCGAGACCGAGGGCAAGAGCGTCGATGCATATTTCCGGGAGGTATTCAAATGCTGAAACAATTGCTGAAATATGAGTTCAAGGCCACGAAACGCCTGTATTTCGGGCTGTATCTGGCGCTGGCGCTGTTGAGCGTGGTGCTGGGCGTGACCTTCCGGCAGGAACACGCGCTGGCTCACAGCACAAGCTTCCAGAATCTCGAAGTGATTCTGATGATCGTGTATGTCTCGGTCATCCTTGCCATCGCGGTGCTCTGCTTCGTGAACACCATCCAGCGCTTTTATCAGAACCTGCTGGGCCGGGAAGGCTACCTGATGCACACGCTGCCGGTCAATGAGAACCAGCTCATCCTCTCCAAGCTCCTCACCAGCATGGTCTGGGTGCTGTGCAGCGGCCTTGTGGGCATTGTCTGCATCACGGTGATGGTCAGCATCGGTGTGATTGACTCGGAGACCTTCGGCATGGTGGACTGGAACAGCTGGAAGCAGCTGTGGCAGATGCTGTACGAGGAGATAGGCCCGGAGTTCTGGCTGGTGACGTTCTGGACCATCCTCATCAATCTGGCCCGGCTGGCAAGCCTCATCCTCTGCGTTTACGCTGCCTGTATGATCGCCCATCAATTCCCCAAGCATGTGATGGTGGCCGGGATCCTCGCGTTTATCGGCCTGAACATCGTGGAGACCCAGCTCGATAAGCTGCTGGGCACGAATGATGTGAGTATGATCGTGGATGTCACGTACCGGGTCGTGGGTGTGAACGTGACCGGTGTGAGCTATGGAGTGACCCCGATGCGCTGGCTGACGGCGGCACTTGGAACAGACGTTGGCTATCTGTTCTGCTTTGCCGTGACTGCAGCCATTGCGGCGGCATACTTCTTCCTGACCCGGTGGCTGATGAAAAATAAACTGAATCTGGAGTAAACAAAAAGGCGGTGTGCCCGGAGCGGACACACCGCCTTTTGCTGTCTGGAAAAAGGATTACACGCCGGAAGCGCCGTAGTTTGCCAGCACACGGGCAGAAGGATCGTTGACGTTGCAGCCGGGCCATGCCTTGTTCGGCATCCAGAAGCCCACGATGGTGCGGCTCTGGTCGTGGTAGTATTTCTCGAAGATCTCGCGGTAGAACAGGCTCTCCTTGGTAAAGGGCATACAGTGGGCCGAGTAGTTTGCCCGGCGGAGCTGGAACTCCTCATCGGTGTACAGGCTCTCGGCATACTCCTTGATGTCGTCCACCATGCTGTGGCCCACGGCATCGGAGAAGGCGGCTTTTTCGCGCCAGAGGATCTCCGGGGGCAGCCAGTCGCCCTCAAAGGCCTTGCGCAGCAGGTACTTGCCCTTGCCGTAGCTGTTCAGCTTCTTTTCGGGGTCAATGGCCATGACGTAGCGCACAAAATCCAGATCGCCAAAGGGCACGCGGGCCTCGATGCTGTTGGCGGAGATGCAGCGGTCGGCCCGGAGGACATCGTACATGTACAGCTCCCGGATGCGCTTCTGGCTCTCCTGCTGGAAGGCATCGGCGGTGGGGGCGTAGTCGGTGTACTTGTAGCCGAACAGCTCATCGGAGATCTCGCCGGTCAGCAGCACGCGCACATCGGTCTGCTCGTGGATGGCCTTGCAGAGCAGGTACATGCCCATGCTGGCGCGGATGGTGGTGATATCCCAGGTGCCCAGCAGTCGGATGACCTCCTCCAGGCTCTGGATGACCATGTCCCGGTTGATGATGATCTCATGGTGTTCGCTGCCCAGATAATCGGCGGTCTGGCGGGCATATTTCAGGTCGATGGCATCGGTGTCCATGCCGATGGCAAAGGTGCGGATGGGCTTGCCCAGCTTCTTGGCTGCAATGGAGCAGACCAGCGAGGAATCCAGACCGCCCGAGAGCAGGAAGCCCACAGGTGCATCGGCATCCAGACGCTTTTCCACGCCTGCAATCAGCTTTTCGCGGATGTTCCGCAGGGTGGTCTCCATGTCATCCTCCATGGGGGCGGGCACGTCGGCAATGTCCTCATAGCGGACAAAGCGGCCATCGCAGTAGTAGCTGCCGATGGGGAAGGGGCGGATGTCATCGCACCAGCCGATCAGGTTCTGCATCTCGGAGGCAAAGGCGATCTGGTGGCTGGACTTGGAATAGCCGTAGAACAGCGGACGGATGCCGATGGGGTCGCGGGCTGCGATCAGCCGGTCCTTACGGGAATCATACAGAATAAGCGCAAACTCGGAGTCCATGTGGCGGAACATATCCAGACCGTACTCGTAATACAGCGGCAGCAGGATCTCGCAGTCGCAGTCGGAGGCAAACTTGTAGCCCCGGCGCTTCAGGATCTCCTTCTCAAAGCGGAAGCCGTAAAGCTCACCGTTGCAGACCACGCAGTCGGCACCGCGGTAGAAGGGCTGCATCCCCTCCGGGGTCAGGCCCATGATGGCAAGGCGGCCAAAGCCCATCAGACCAAAAGGCCCTTCCACCACACGCTGGTCGTCCGGCCCGCGCATCACGGTGCGCAGCAGATACTCCTTGAATTTGGCGGCACTCAGGTCGTGCCCCGTGTAACCCATAACACAACACATATTTCTTACCCCTCTCTCTAAACCTCTCCGTCAATGCTTCGCATTGCCACCTCTCCTGATAGGAAAGGCAAGTTTCCCGGTGACTGAGAGGTTTTTGCAAATAAAAAAATACGGCAGCCTTCATCCCATTGCTAGGACGAATGCTGCCGTATCCGTGGTGCCACCTAAATTACCGGTGCGCGAACACACCAGTCACTTTTGTGTACTCTCCCCGTTGAAAGCACTGCCGCGATAACGAGCGGCTGCCGTCGGCCCCTACTAACTGCCCGAAGCAGGTTCAGGGGGAAGCTCACGGGGGTTCGTTCGGGGCTCGTTCTCTGTGCGGCTTCCACCGGCCCGCACTCGCTGCAAAAGAACCTTGAGCACTTACTTTTCCCGATCAACGCTTTTCCTGCCTGCATTGTATCACGGCTCTTTGTCCGTGTCAACACAGTGTTCGCATTTTTGTGCGGTCTGCCCCGGATGGGGGCTGTTTTGTGCGCAGCTGCGGCACAATCCGTACAAAACGCTGCCCTCGCACTGCAGGGTGAAGCCGTGCTCCGCCATCAGATGGGCACGCACCTCGTCCATAAAGTGGCAGTCCAGGTGATAAATGCGCCCGCACTGCACGCACTTCAGGTGCAGGTGCTCGCGGCAGTGGCGGCCCTCGTCCACATACTGGAACACGGCCTTTTCGCCCTTATCGGCCACATATTTCATAATGCGCTGCTCGCCTGCCAGTTTGTCCAGATACCGGTACACCGTGGTGGGATTTGGGCTGGCCCCCTCTGCCTCCAGATGTTCCAGAATGTTGGATGCACTGACCGCGTGCTGGCGGTTGTTGATGAGATAATCCAGGATCAATTGCCGGGTTTTGGTGTTGTACCCCCCGCGACCTGCCATGGTATCAGCCTTCCTTTCTGGGTCAAGTGTACCACAATTTATCCTTCGATGCAAAACAAGAGCGAAACACTGGCGACAAGCACAAAAAAACTGTTCAATTTATAGCAAAATAATGCATGATATCTGTTCAAAACGGAAAAGCTCCCAAAGTTTTCAAAAAAGTCTTGTAAACATTGTCCGGATATGTGATAATAATGTTAATGATTACTTGGATTATTTAAGGGATACAAGCTGTCCGGCGGGCGACTGATTGCTGCCTGAATGGTCCTGCTTGCGAACTAGGAGATAGAACAATGAAAGAGATGGATTCCCAGTCAAAGACCAGCCTGAAGCTGCAGGCTTACCAGTACCTGAAAACGAAGATTCTAAACTGCGAGTACCGCCCCAACGAATTTCTGAACGAGCAGAAGCTCTGCGCCGAGATGGGCAACATCAGCCGCACCCCCATGCGTGACGCGCTGGGCCGCCTGGAGCAGGAGGGGCTGATCACCATCCTGCCCAAAAAGGGGCTGATGGTCTCCGGCATTACCGAAGAGGACGTGCACAGCATGTTCGAGATGCGCCTGCTGGTGGAGCCTTACGCCCTGCGCACCTACGGCAACCTGATCCCCCGGGAGCAGCTGGAGGCTTACACCGAGCTGATGCACCACCCCGAGCGGATCGATGACTTCTGCAAATCCGATGATGATTTCCACGAGCTGCTGATGAGCAGCCTGCCCAACAAATATCTGCGCTCTGGCTATGACCGCATCACCGGTCTGAACACCCGTTTCCGCATTATGACCGGCAAGGTGAGCATGATCAATCAGGATCAGACCTGTGAGGAGCATCTGGAAATTCTGAATGCCGCCCTGAGCGACAACTGGAACACCGCCGCCGATGCGCTGCAGCATCACCTTGAGCTGGCCCGCGATAAGGCCGAGGGAGTCATCAAGGTCATCCGGCTGTGGTAAATGAAACGATAAAAACGCTGTATCACTCCTTCCGGCATCGCTGATGCGATGCCACCTCCCTCTCAGAGGGAGGCTTTTGCGTTGGCCGCCGCGTGAAGGCTCCCTCCTAGAGGGAGCTGTCGAGCGAATGCGAGACTGAGGGAGTGGTACAGCGTTTTCTTTTGCTGGAAAGTGTAAAAAATTCATAGAAATCAAAAGAAAAGTACATTGAATATTGTTTAACAATGTGGTATCCTTAACAACAGAGAGTGCCCGCTGGCAGGCGGGCAGAATGATTTTGGAGGAAAATAATTATGGCTGACCGCATTGTTCTGAACACCATTTCCTACCATGGCCACGGTGCCATTGAGAACATCGTTCCCGAGCTGACCGCCCGCGGCTACAAGAAGGCTTTTGTCTGCTCTGACCCCGACCTGATCAAGTTTGGCGTGACCAAGAAAGTTACCGACCTGCTGGATGCTGCAAACTTCGCCTACGCTGTTTACAGCGAGATCAAGCCCAACCCCACCATCGCCAACGTGCAGGACGGCGTGGCAGCCTTCAAGGCTGCTGAGGCAGACTGCATTGTGACCATCGGCGGCGGCTCCTCCATGGATACCGCAAAGGCCATCGGCATCATCATCAACAACCCCGAGTTCGCGGATGTGCGCTCTCTGGAAGGCGTGGCTCCCACCAAGAAGCACGCTGTGTTCACCATTGCCGTGCCCACCACCGCCGGTACTGCGGCTGAGGTCACCATCAACTACGTCATCACCGATGTGGAGAAGAAGCGCAAGTTCGTCTGTGTGGACACCAACGATATCCCCGAAATCGCTGTGGTCGATCCCGATATGATGTCCTCCATGCCCAAGGGCCTGACCGCCGCCACCGGTATGGACGCTCTGACCCACGCCATCGAGGGCTATATCACCAAGGGCCACTGCACCATCTCCGATATGTTCCATCTGGAAGCCATCAAGCTCATCAGCGAGAACCTGCGCGGTGCCGTGCAGAACACCCCGGAGGGCCGCGAGGGCATGGCTCTGGGCCAGTACATCGCCGGTATGGGCTTCTCCAATGTGGGTCTGGGCATCGTCCACTCCATGGCACACGGCCTGTCCGCTCTGTATGATACCCCCCACGGCGTGGCCTGCGCCATCCTGCTGCCGGTGGGTCTGGAGTACAACAAGACCGTTGCCGGGGAGCGCTACCGCGCGGTCGGCAAGGCCATGGGCGTGAAGGGCATTGACGAGATGAACGATGCCGAGGCCGCCGATGCCACCATCGCCGCTGTCAAGCAACTGAGCGCGGATGTGGGCATCCCCGCAAACCTGCAGGGCATCCTGAAGGAAGAGGACATCCACTTCCTGGCCGAGTCTGCTTTTGCAGATGCCTGCCGCCCCGGCAATCCCCGCGATACCAGCGTGGAGGAGATCGAGGCACTGTATAAGAGCCAGCTGTAATTCGTAAACTGAACAAAGAGGGTCGGGAACACCGCTTCCCGGCCCCTTTTTGTTCCGGGAAAGGAGCGCTATGAACCTGAATTTCTATACTCTTTGTGTAATTTATCTGGTATATTCCTTTTTAGGCTGGGTAGGCGAGACCGTTGTTGCAACCGCAAAGGGCCGCCGGTTCACCAACCGCGGCGTGGCCTCCGGCCCCTTCTGCTTTGTGTACGGCACGGCAGGAGTGCTCATCACCATCGGCCTGAATGACCAGCGCACCAGCCTGGCGGCACTGTTTTTCGGCAGCATGATCTATGCCACGGTGGTGGAGTGGCTGACCGCCAAACTGCTGGAACGGATCCACCACCGTCGCTGGTGGGACTACTCCGATAAAAAGTTCAATCTGGACGGCTATGTCTGCCTGCAATACTCCCTGCTGTGGGGTCTGCTGGGCATGGCGGCAGTCCGCTGGGGCAACGACCTGCTGTTCCGGCTCTGCGCCCACCTGCCGCCGCTGCTGTTCCACGCTGTGGTGTGGGTCGGCATGGCGCTGGCCGTCCTGGACCAGATCTCTGCCATGGTGGTGGTCAGCCGGTATGCGAACCGCCACCCAAGGCTCGAGCAGCTGAATCGGGAGCTGGGCAGGGGCTCGGAGAGGCTGCGGCAGAAAATTACCGCCAGCGTGGAAAAGCGGATCCAGCGGGCGTACCCTGCTGCGGCTCGTCCGGAGCCCACCACCAGTGCCGAAAAGCAGCTCTCCCTTGCCGACCTGCTCTGGCTCTTTGTCATCGGGGCTTTCCTCGGAGATGTGGTGGAGACCATCTTCTGCCGCATCACCGCCGGGGTCTGGATGAGCCGTTCCAGCCTGGTCTGGGGCCCGTTCAGCGTGGTGTGGGGGCTGGCGCTGGTGCTGGCCGCCATCCTGCTGCGGGGCGGCGAACAGAAGAGCGAGAGCCGCATCTTCTGGTTCGGTGTGATCCTGGGCGGTGCGTATGAGTATGTGTGCAGCGCCGTGACAGAGCTGCTGTTTGGCACCGTGTTCTGGGATTACAGCGGCTTCAAGTTCAATCTGGGCGGGCGCATCAACCTGCTGTACTGCTTCTTCTGGGGCATTGCGGCCGTGGCCTGGATCCGCTATGGCTACCCACTGGTGGCAAAGGGGATGAGGGCGGTCAAGCGCAGGATCCGCCCCTGGATGACCGCTCTGCTGGCCGTGTTCATGGCCGTGAACCTTGTGACCAGTGCATTGGCGCTGGCCCGCTACGATGCCCGCACCAGCGGCGCGGCTCCGGCCAATGCGGTGGATGTGCTGCTGGATGAGCATTTTGACAATGCCCGGATGGAGCGCATCTACCCCAACGCCAAAAAGGTGGAGAAGGCTGGGTAAAAATGCACGATTTTGCTTGCGTTTTGCAGGGAAAACAGGTATAATACTTTTTGGATTAAAAAGGAGAGATTTTATATGCTGATCCCTGTATTATTGTTTATCGTGGGCCTGCTCTGCCTCATCAAGGGCGGCGACTGGTTCGTGGACGGTGCAACCGGCATCGCCCGCCGCTTCAAGGTGCCGGAGCTGCTCATCGGTGCCACGGTGGTGTCCATCGGCACCACCCTGCCTGAGGTCATGGTCTCCACCACCTCGGCCATGACCGGCCACGGCGAGATCGCCTATGGCAACGCCATTGGCTCGGTCATCTGCAACGCGGCCCTGATCGCGGCCATCACCATTGCGGTCCGCCCGGGCAAGGTGGACCCCAAGAGCCTGCGGGTGCCGGTGCTGTTCTTCTTTGTGGCGGCGGCCCTGTATGCGGGTGTGGCCTACACCACCGGCTACTTCAGCCGCCCCATCGGCATTGTGCTGCTGGCAATGTTCGTGGCCTACATGGTCTGCAATGTGCTGGCGATGAAAAACGCCCCCGCCCCGGAAGACGATGAGGACGAGCCGGAAAAGGAGATGTCCTTTGCCAAGGAGATCGGCCTGCTCATCCTCGGCGCGGCCCTGATCGCTGTGGGCGCAAACCTGCTGGTGGACAACGGTACCCTGATCGCGCAGGCGCTGGGTGTGCCGGAATCCGTCATCGCCCTGACCTTTGTGGCGCTGGGCACCTCTCTGCCTGAGCTGGTCACGGCGATCACCTCGCTGGCAAAGGGCCACGGCTCCCTCTCGCTGGGCAATGTTATCGGTGCCAACGTGTTCAATCTGGTGCTGGTCAGCGGCATGTCCATCACGGTGTCGCCCTTCAGCATCCCGCAGAACTCCACCATCATGGGCATCAATTCCTCTCTGGTCATGGATCTGCCCGTGATGTTTGCAGTCATGCTCCTCCTGACTGTGCCCGCTCTGCTCAAGGGCAGGCTCTCCCGCTGGCAGGGCGTGCTGCTGCTCTGCATCTATGCAGCCTTCTGCGCCGTCCAGTTTGCAATGTAAGCCTCTGCGCCGGAGACCCGGCCCGGCTCCACGCCGGAACGGGCGCTTTGGGGCAGAAAACCGTTTTGAGAAAGGCATCCTCGTCCGTGAAGTGCGGGGATGCCTTTTTTCTGTCCCCGCAGCAGGGGCTGACCGCGTCTCCGGCAGGCTGTGAAATGGGACGAAATCCGGTTATAAAAAGGCAGTTAGGCGACATTTTTCACGATTTATCCATTGAAATTCTCCCCCGGGGATGATATGATAGACCTGTTCCTGCGCGGCAAAAGGCCGGGAACGAAATCTGAAGTGGGAGAATTTTGTACCAGATGCAGAAAAAGAAGCTTTATCAGCTGGCTGCGGCCATCGTTCTTGTGGTGGCCGTGGCAGCTGCTTTGATCCTGACAGGGATGCGGAAAAGCACCCCTGTGTCCGAGGCACAGGCCAGCTCTGTGCCGTCCTCCGCTCTGTCCGGCGGGGAAGCTGAGGAACCCTCCAGCGCCGCCGCCTCCAGCGAGAGCGCCGTCAGCAGTGAGGTGACGGAAGAATCCCCGGTTTCGTCCTTTTTGGAACAGCTGGAAGAGGAACTTGGCATTTCCTCTTCGGAGACAGCTTCGTCCAGTGAGGCCTCCTCTGCCGCCAGCGCAGGCAAGGCGGACAGTGTGAGCTCCGCAGTGTCCGGTTCCAGTGCCGCACACTCGGTGCCCGCGTCCTCTGCGGCTTCCGGCAGCCATGCGGCCAGCAGTCAGGCCCCCGGCAGCAGCCATGCCTCCGGCAGCTCCGCTGCTTCGGAGAATGAGGTGGATGCCAGGATCGACAGCTACATCCGCCAGCTGCAGAACCTGAAGAAGCAGACGGAATCCAAGCTCTACGGCGTGATCTACGAAGCCTACGATGAGTATATCTCCCACCCGGTGGAGGAGCGCAATCTGGGGATGAAGGTCTCCATCGTGGTGTCCAAAACCGCAAAGCTGACCGGTGTTCAGGGCGAGTGTGACAAGGAGTTCAACGCCATCCTGAAAGAGCTGCGCCAGTACCTGCGGGAGAATGGCCGCGATCAGAGCGTTGCGGATCAGGCAGAGCAGGAGTACAAAAAGATGAAGTCCGACCTGACCAGTGAGCTGACCGGCATTGTCTATAACAGTGCGGTGGGCAGCGGTGATGGCGGCAAATGGATCCAGGAACACATTGAGCATAAGCGCTGAGATAGATAAGAGCCGTGCAGTTCAAACGCTGCACGGCTCTGCTTTTTTGTTACTGCACACGCTTTAACGCTGTGTTGATGAGATCGGCAAACTGCTCCAGACGTTCCCGGAGCTGGACGATGGAATCGATGTCGCTGTCCGAAATGACACTGACGGGAGCCGAAAGGCTGTTGACACCGGCTTTCAGTGTGCCGCTCAGGGCTGCGTTGACACCGTGGGCGGGGATCTCCACATGCACATCCACGGGGATGGTGTCATCGAAGAGCAGGGACTTCAGCGGCAGGCCCACCACAAGGACAGCCGCGTCCTCCCCCTCAGACGGGAACTGATAGTAGGTGTAGTCCTTCTTGGCATAATCGGGGTGGACGATGCACTGGCGGCTGAGGGTCATGGTATAGCCGGACATCTCCTGCATGGCCACCTGCGTGTTGGGTACGCCGAGGATCTTTGCCAGCTGGGCCTGCGTGATGTAGTTGGGCAGAGACCACTCCGGCAGGAACGCACCCACCAGCGGCGCGCTGTCCGCGATGGAATCCCGCAGGGTGCGGTAGAGCCGCCCGGCATCGAAGTAGGTGTCGTTGGCATCAATATAGAGGTCGGTGAAAAAGTCGGTGCCGCCGGTCTCGGCGCGGGCAAGCCCGCCGGAGGGGTACAGGTACAATTGCAGCTGCCCCGGCGAATACAGCCCGGCCACATCGCCGGAGGTTGCACCCACCTGTTTCAGAATATTGTACAGGGCCGGGGTACTGGCACTGTCCTGTGCGGTGATGTTATAGCTGAACTCAAAGGCCGCACCCTTTTGTAAGGCACGGACTTTGCTGTTGACCAGACTGAAAAGGACCAGCGCAGCCACCAGACACACCGCCAGAATGCAGGCCACTACCGTGACCACGGCGCGGGAACGCTTTTTGGAAGATTTCATGGCAGAACCTCCTGTTCTCTTTATAAGGAATACGATCCAGAGCTTGAAAATCGTTCAAGTTGACTTTGATTTTTTTATAATTTATTTGCAGGCTGCCACAAAGGCATCAAAGATCCCCTGCATGGCGGGGTCGGCAGCGCTGAGCCACTCAGGGTGCCACTGCACGCCCAGGCAGAACTTTGCGTCCGGCTTCTCAATGCCCTCCACGATGCCGTCCTCGCTCAGGGCCGACAGCACAAGGCCGGGGGCGACCTTGTCCACCGCCTGATGGTGCTGGCTGTTGACCAGAACGGTATCCTGCCCCAGAATGCGGGAGAGCAGGGTATCCCGCCGCACGGTGACGGTGTGGATCTTGCCCCAATGGTCGTTGTGGGGGACGTGCGCAAAGGGTTTGATGTCCTGATACAGATCGCCGCCCAGCGCAACATTCATCAGCTGGATGCCCCGGCAGATGGCCAGCACCGGCTTGTCGGCGGCAAGGAAGGCGCGCAGCAGCAGCGGCTCGGCGGTATCTCGCAGGACGTTGGGCTCGCCGCAGGCGGGGATGCGCTCCTGCCCATAGAATTTGGGGTCGATATCGCCGCCGCCCGGCAGCAGCAGGCCGTCACAGGCCAGCGCATCCTGCACGGCCTTTTCGGGGTCGTCCAGCTCGATCCAGCGCATCTCTGCCCCGGCCCGGGCAAGGCTTTCGGGATATTTTGCATGGGCCTCCGCCAGCAGCTGGTTCGGCACCATGCGCGGCATTGCAATCGTAATAGCAGACATTGTAAAAACTCCCTTTACGTTACTTTTTACGTTATTAGAAACTTTGCTCAGTCAGATGGAAGCTGTCCGTTATGCCAGGGGCTCTCCGATCATAGGAGCCGGCGAGCGAAGCGGGACTGAGAGGCTTGGACAACAGAAAAACCCCGGAACATTCGTTCCGGGGTTTCTGGCGGAAAGATGGGGATTCGAACCCCAGAACGCTTTTGACACGTTACACGATTTCCAGTCGTGCGCCTTAGACCAACTCAGCCATCTTTCCACATCTTCAGTTTTCAGCGTTTCGGGCCGTGGCCCTCAGCGCTCCACTATAATACCTGAAAGGATGACTTTTGTCAAGGATTTTTTTGAAAAAATTTGAAAAATCTAAAAATCAACGTTTCTACGCCATACGTTTTTTCGTTTAAAAAAGCAGAACCCGATGATCCCCTTGACGAACCCATAAAAACGGACTATGATGTGGGCAGAGAACGGTTGGAATTTGCAGGTTCCGCTCGAAAAAGGGAACCTGAACAGGAGGATGCGATATGAATTACGCTGATGTTTTGAACAATGCCCGCCAGTGCATCGGGCAGTACTGCAAGGCCTGCCCCGTGTGCAACGGTGTGGCCTGCAAAAACCAGATCCCCGGCCCCGGTGCCAAGGGCGTGGGCGATACGGCCATCCGCAATTATAATAAGTGGGCGGAGATCCGGGTGAACATGGACACCCTGTGCGAGAACAGCACCCCCGACACCGGTGTGGAGCTGTTTGGCAAAACCTTCAGGTATCCCTTCTTTGCAGGCCCTGTGGGTGCGGTGAACCTCCACTATTCCGACACCTACACCGATATGACCTACAATGACGTGCTGGTGCGCGCCTGTGCCGAAAACGGCATTGCCGCCTTTACGGGTGACGGCACCAACCCCGACGTGATGACTATGGCCACCAAGGCCATTGGCGCTGCAGGCGGTTGCGGTGTGCCCACCATCAAGCCCTGGAACATCGACACTGTCAAGGCCAAGATGGAGCAGGCCAAGGCCAGCGGCTGCTTTGCCGTTGCCATGGACGTGGATGCCGCCGGTCTGCCCTTCCTGAAGAATATGACCCCGCCCGCCGGCAGCAAGAGCGTTGCCGAGCTGGCCGAGATCGTCAAGCTGGCCGAGCGCCCCTTCATCGTCAAGGGCGTGATGACCGTCAAGGGTGCCCTCAAGGCCAAGGAAGCCGGTGCTGCTGCTATCGTGGTCTCCAACCACGGCGGTCGTGTGCTGGATCAGTGCCCCGCCACCGCCGAGGTCCTGCCGGAGATCGCAGAGGCCCTCAAGGGCAGCGGTGTGAAGATTCTGGTGGATGGCGGCATCCGCTCCGGCGTGGATGTGTTCAAGGCGCTGGCTCTGGGTGCTGACGCTGTGCTCATCTGCCGTCCCTTTGTCACCGCAGTCTACGGCGGCGGCGAGGAAGGCGTGAAGTGCTACATCGACAAAATTGCCGCCGAGCTGGCCGATACCATGCAGATGTGCGGCGCACACTCTCTGGCCGAGATCACCCGGGATATGGTGAGGATCTGATAGGTAAAATGAAAGCGGCATCACAGCTGAAAACTGTGGTGCCGTTTTTTGGTTGCTCTGAAACAGAAACTATGATATGATGGAGCTGGTGGAGCGTGGAAAAGGTGGAGGCCTGATACAATAAGAGGATTCTGTTATGATTACACTAAAGCAGTACACGAACGAAGAAGCACAAATCATCCCACTCATTCAGGGCTTCTGGAAAGCACACAGTCATTATGACCAGAGCGAAGCGGAAGCGCTGGAAGATTTGCAGAACTGGACAAAACCGGGCCATATGATTTATTTTATCCAGAACGATGCCGTCAATGTGGGCTTTGCCCATCTGGGAAGCCGCGGCGGTAAAATGGACTGGCTGGAAGATTTGTTCATCCTGCCGGAATGGCAGGGCCACGGTTTTGGCAGCGAAGCGATTCACCAGCTGGAAGAAATCGTGAAGCAGTATTCGGTTTCCCTTTACATCGAAGCCGCCGCTCGCAATGAAGCGGCTATCCGGTTGTATCGGAAATTGGGTTATGACTGCCTGAACACAGTTACGATTCGCAAAGACTTCCCGGGCTACGAGTATGATGTTGTGCGGAAGGAAAATATCCACGGCATGGAGTTCGAGATTCGGAAGGATAAGGACTTCTGATTTGAACATATAGGAACAAGAAAAGCGGTATCTTTCCGGTTGTACGGAGAGGTGCCGCGTTTTGTTGCCACAGAACAGAAACTATGGTAAGATGAAGCTGGTGGTTCGGGAAATCGGTGGGGCCGATAAGATAAAAGGATGAAATATAAAACGATGAAGCAAAAAGAATATATGCCTGGAGTAAATCGAGTAAACACATATCTGGATGATCGATTTTTGAAAAAAGTTCTGAATCAACATGGAGCATTTCTTGTTGGAGATGACCCGTATGAAGTGGAAATTGTGTCGAAAACAGATGCGATTATAAGAGGAAAGAACTCGAATTTCTATGAAGCTGTGATAGATGAATTTCGATTTTATGCCGAACATATTACGAATTTTTGGGACGAAACAAATAATCTGGTGAAAACATACCCTGCGGTAGAACTAGTGAAGATTCCTATGGCAGAGATTCAGCCTTCACAGTTTTATGTGGATGAAATCAAAAAGCAAGCTGTAAGTGACTTTGTTCATACAGAAGAAGACTTGATAATTCCGCTTGTGAATTGGGAAGGCCATAATGTTTCCGTGGATGGTCATACACGATTGTTTGTGGCAGCTGAAAAAGGAATCCAAAATGTGTATGGATTTTATACAGAGGCTGGCGATTATGTCAGAGATTTTGCAGCAGAAGCTATCAAACGGAATATTGTATCTCCGTATCAATTGATTGAGGTAAAGCATGAGGATTATGAAAAACTTTGGTTTGCATTCTGTGATGAGTATTTTTCAAGCAAATAAGTAAGAAAAACGGCATCTTTCCAATCAAATGGAGAGATGCCGTTTTGGGCTGCGGAGGAAACTTACTTCAACGTTCCATCCAGCACCTGCTGGTAATACCAGGGCTTCGGTGCGCGGAAGGTCTTGCCGGAGAGGTCGACGAAGTCGGGGGAGGTGAAGCGGGGGAGGACCAGCTCCCAGGCGCAGAGGGCCTGATACTTCAGCTTAAGCTCCCGGTTGGCGGTGTTGTTGCCGTACTTGCTGTCGCCCAGGATGGGGCAGCCGATGCTTGCCATGTGGGCACGGATCTGGTGGGTGCGGCCGGTGATGAGCCGGACCTTGAGCAGGGCCAGACGGCCGGAGACGGCAACGGTCTCATACTGGGTTTCCACGTCCTTGGCACCGGGCTGCTTGTCGGGCACGATCTTCACGATGCCCCGGTCTGCATCCTTGAGCAGGTAGCCGCCCAGGGTGCCGTCCGGCGGGGTGGGGCGGCCAAAGGTGACGCAGAGGTAGGTCTTTTTGACCTCGCGGTTCTTGATGACCTCAAGGAACAGCTGCTCGGCCTCGGGGGTCTTGGCGATGATGACCAGACCGCTGGTGCCGGTGTCCAGCCGGTGGCAGAGGGCCGGAGTGTACAGATCGTTCTCCTTGTACTCACCCTGCTGGTTGAGGTAGAGCAGAGCACGGTTGAGCAGGGTGTCGTCCTCGGGGCCGTCCACGGCAAGGCCAGCAGGCTTGTTCACCACAAGGATCTGCGGGCAGTCGTAGATGACCTGTGCCGGGCCGCGGGCGTTCTTCCACGCCGGGCCTTCCACCCGCTTGTCGGCATCCAGCACCTCGTCCAGGATGAACAGCTTGATCTCGTCGCCCGCCATCACGCGGGTGGAAAGGGGCTGCTTTTTGCCGTTCAGCTTGATCTTGTTCTCCCGCAGAGCCTTGTTCAGGCGGCCCGGGTTCAGCGCCGGGAACTGCTGCATCAGATAGTTGTCCAGCCGGGTGGGGGCCAGACATTTTACTTTTAAGATTTTCACGGAAATTTTCCTCTCTATCTTGAAATAGAATGTGTCTTTGAATCGTTTTTATTGTAGCGGAACGGAAACGTTCCGTCAAGCAAGAGAAAGAAGGTTTTCGTATGAGATGGAACCATAAAATAGGAACATTTACGGTGCTTTTGGCGCTTGGGATCACCATGGCGGGCTGTGGGGCCTCCAGTTCCACGGCGGGAAGCACAGCGGCTTCCACGCCAAGCACGACCTCTTCGGAGGCGTAGGAGGCGCAAAAAACGGAAGTACAGCCCATGCAAGGCGTTTTACTGAGCGACCCCCTTTCGGATGGCACCTATCACATCAGCTTTGAAAGCGATAAAGTATGGGTCGGTGAACGCAAGAATACCATCAACGACGCGGTCGTATACGACTATGACCGGTACACAGCCCCAGAGATAGAAGCATTGAGCGAAGGCGATACCATTGTAACACATCTAAACGGGACAGAGGAAACTACAGCCCTGACCGTGGAGAGCATCGAGCGGGAAAACAACTATGTGACCATCAACGGCGGAATAGAAGAAGGCGGCATCGACTTATGCAAAGAGGAGGACCATTACCGGACTCTGACATGGGATGATTTTCCCGCTTATTATGAAGTTGGTGTGGTGAAGCAGCTTGTTATGGCAGACGATATCGAACTATCGGACGGCGCAGCAGACTTTGGAGCCGACCCAGTGATGGTCAAGGGAGACCGGGCGGTTTGCGATGCAATGAGCAGCGAAGAAGATGTTTATGGGTGGAATGCGGGAAACACGACCGTGACCATCCAAAACGGCGAGATGACCCATGTAGACCGCATCTGGGTGCCGTAAAATTTGTGGAAAACCCGTTGACAAACGCAGAGCCCATGCTATAATTTAAGTGTACGCAAGGGGCGAATATGCGCCTTTGCGGCAAAACGTGAATTATGACAGATGGCAATGATGGGGTCAGAAATGCACACCGCCGCCCAGAGAGAGCGCTCCCAGCTGCAAGGCGCTCCGGCAGGTCTCGTTTCGTGCCGCCCCGGAGCTTCCGGCGAAACAAGTCGGACGCAGCGCAGCGTTACCGCGCCGAAAGCGGCAGGGGACAAGCAGTTTTATCCTTTGCAATTTGGGTGGTACCACGGAGCAGTTTTACACAGCCTCGTCCCTTTTGGGATGGGGCTGTTTTTGTTTTTGCGCCTGCCCGCCCCTCTGCCATAACATCATAAAAACTGACGTGCAAACGCCAAGGACAATTGAGGAGAGAAAACCTATGCAATGGACCGGTTTGAATGAACTGCGTGAAAAGTACCTGAGCTTCTTTGAGAGCAAGGGCCACCTGCGTCTGGACAGCTTCCCGCTGGTGCCGAAGAACGACCCCAGCCTGCTGCTGATCAACAGCGGCATGGCCCCCATGAAAAAGTGGTTCCTGGCTCAGGAAGAGCCTCCCCGCCACCGTGTGACCACCTGCCAGAAGTGCATCCGCACTCCGGATATCGAGCGCGTGGGCATCACCGCCCGCCACGGCACCTTCTTTGAGATGCTGGGCAACTTCTCCTTCCAGGATTACTTCAAGGAAGAGGTCATTCCCTGGGCATGGGAGTTCCTGACCAGCGATGAGTGGATGGCCATCCCCAAGGATAAGCTGCACATCTCCGTCTACGAAGAGGACGACGAGGCTTACGATATCTGGACCAAGAAGGTGGGCATTGCTCCGGACCACATGGTGCGTCTGGGCAAGGAGGACAACTTCTGGGAGCACGGCTCCGGCCCCTGCGGCCCCTGCTCTGAGATCTACTTTGACCGCGGCCCCGAGTACGGCTGCGGCAAGCCGACCTGCGGCGTGGGCTGTGACTGCGACCGCTATATGGAAATCTGGAACCTGGTGTTCAGCCAGTTCGATGCCGACGGCAAGGGCCACTACGAGCGTCTGGCACGCCCCAACATCGATACCGGCATGGGCCTGGAGCGTCTGGCCTGCGTGATGCAGGGCGTGGGCAACCTGTTTGAGGTGGATACCGTTCAGAGCGTGCTGCACCATGTGGAGCACATTGCCGGTAAGACCTACGGTGAGAACGCCAAGGATGACATCTCCATCCGTGTCATCACTGACCACATCCGCAGCTGCACCTTCATGGTGTCTGACGGCATCCTGCCCTCCAACGAGGGCCGCGGCTACGTTCTGCGCCGTCTGCTCCGCCGCGCTGCCCGCCATGGCCGGATGCTGGGCATCTCCCGCCCCTTCCTGGTGGAACTGGTGGAGACGGTCATCCAGTCCAGCGAGAGCGCTTACCCCGAGCTGCGTGAGCACGATGCCTATATCAAGAAGGTCATCGGCACCGAGGAGGCAAACTTTGCCCGCACCATCGATGCCGGTATGAACATCCTGAACAACATGATCGACGGCCTGGAAAAGGCACACCAGCACCTGCTCAAGGGTCTGGACGTGTTCAAGCTGAACGATACCTTCGGCTTCCCCCTCGATCTGACCAAGGAGATCGCTGCCGAGCAGGGCATTGAGATCGACGAGGACGGCTTCCATGCTGAGATGAAGAAGCAGAAGGAGCGCGCCCGTGCCGAGCGCCTGAAGAAGAACATCTCCGGCTGGAGCGAGGACCTGTTCGGCGGCCTGACCGTTGAGCCCACTGTCTTTACCGGCTATGAGACCCTGAACGACACCGGCGTTGTGGTTGCCCTGAGCGACGAGGAGACGCTGACCGATGCCATTGCCACCGATGAGGAGGCAAAGGACGGCGTGCTGGTGGTTCTGGACAAGACCCCGTTCTACGCTGAGATGGGCGGTCAGGTGGCGGACAACGGCCTGCTGACCGGCCCCGAGTGCAGCCTGCGTGTGCTGGACGTGAAAAAGACCCCCAAGGGCTACTACGTCCACACCTGCGTGCTGGAGAGCGGCATCGTCAAGGTGGGTGACCACCTGAACGCTCAGGTGGACAAGGAATACCGGATGTCTGTCTGCCGCAACCACACTGCGACCCACCTGCTGCAGGCTGCCCTGCGTGAGGTGCTGGGCGACCATGTCCATCAGGCAGGCTCCTATCAGGATGCGGAGATCACCCACTTCGACTTCACCCACTTCAGCGCCGTCACGCCTGAGGAGCTGGCCCGGGTGCAGAAGATCGTCAACGATAAGATCTACGAGTCGATGAACGTCACCGTCAAGGAGATGCCCATCGAGGAGGCCAAGAAGCTGGGCGCAATGGCCCTGTTCGGCGAGAAGTACGGCAAGGTCGTCCGCGTTGTGAACATCGAGGGCTGGTCCACCGAGTTCTGCGGCGGCACCCACGTCAAGAACACCGCCCAGATTGGCGGCTTCAAGATCGTCAGCGAATCCTCTGTTGCCGCCGGTATCCGCCGCATCGAGGCTGTCACCGGCCGCAACCTGCTCGTCCGTGCAAATCTGCAGGAGGCAATGCTGCACACCGTGGCCAACACCCTGAAGGCCAACAACATCACCTCTCTGCCCATCCGTGCCGAGGCCGTCATGGCCGAGAACAAGGCCATGAGCAAGGAGCTGGAAGAGGTCAAGGCAAAGATCGCCGCTTCCAAGGTCAACAGTCTGTTCGACAATGCTGAGGAAGTGAGCGGCGTGAAGATCGCTTCCGCCTACTTCACCGGCACCACCGGCGACACCCTGCGCGGCATGTGCGACAGCATCCGCGACAAGGCTGTCAACCCTGTGGTCGCTGTTCTGGTGGGCAAGGCTGAGGATAAGGTCACCATGGCTGTCACCGTGAACAAGCTGGCACAGGAAAAGGGCCTCAAGGCTGGCGTGCTGGTCAAGGAGATCAGCGCCATCGCAGGCGGCAAGGGCGGCGGCAAACCCGACTTTGCAATGGCCGGCCTGAAGGACGAGACCAAGATCGACGAGGCTCTGGCCGCTGTCAAGGGCATCGTTGAGAAGCAGCTGGGCTGAGTGAAAGCGGGCTCACCCTCTCAGGCTCACGTTCGTTCGCCAGCTCCCCCAAAGGGGGAGCCCTTGGCAAAACCAGAAGGTTTACCGTACTGCCAAGGCCTCTCACTTTGGGAGAGGTGGCACGGCGTAAGCCGTGACGGAGAGGGCGAGGCTGTTTATAAATATCGAAAGGAGCAATTCCCATGGAAGATTGTCTGTTTTGCATGATCGCCGAGGGCAAGATCCCCTCTAATAAGCTGTATGAGGACGATCAGGTCGTGGCGTTTTACGATATCAACCCTCAGGCCAAGGTGCACTTTCTTGTTGTGCCCAAAAAGCACATCCAGAGTGCCGCTGCCCTGACGGAGGAGGACGGTGCCCTGCTGGGCCATATCTTTGCCGTGATCGCCAAGCTGGCCAAGGAAGTCGGTCTGGACAACGGCTACCGCGTGATCTCCAATGTCGGCGAGGATGCCGGCCAGACCGTGAAGCACCTGCATTTCCATGTGCTGGGCGGCGAGAAGCTGCCTGTCTGAGCCGCGCATAAAAATAACGGATCGAACAAAAGAAAGGGAATTGTTATGGCAAAGACCTATACCCTGAATGTTGCGGGCCTGACCCGTGAACTGACCATCTGCAAGGTGAACGACCACATGGACATTGCGGCCTTCATCATGCTGGGCGATGCAGAGCTGACCGTGGCTGCTGCCACCGAGCTGCTGAAAAAGTGCCCCGAGTTTGATATCCTGCTGACCGCTGAGGCCAAGGGCATCCCTCTGGCACACGAGATGAGCCGCCAGAGTGGCAAGCCCTACATCTGCGCACGCAAGGGCGAAAAGCTCTATATGGCCGACCCTGTCGTGGTGGAGGATCAGTCCATCACCACCGCAGGCAAGCAGAAGCTGGTCATCGACCGCAAGGAGCTGGACAAGATGAGCGGCAAGCGTGTGCTTGTGGTGGATGATGTCATCTCCACCGGCGGCTCCCTGAAGGCGCTGGACGCACTGGCAGAGCAGACCCAGTGCACCATCGTGGGCCAGGCTGCTGTTCTGGCCGAGGGCGATGCAGCCGAGCGCAAGGATATCATCTTCCTTGAGCCGCTGCCCCTGTTCTTCCACTAAGTAAGATGCGCCGCCCGCTCTGTGTTTTCTGCGCAGGAACGCTGGGGCTGGAGTTGGCGTGCGCCTTTTTGCCGCAAACGGGACGTTTTGTGCCGTTTGCGGCATTTTTTATTGCCGGTCTGCTGTGGGCGCTGGCGGGCCGTTTGCGCAAAAGCCCGGCCTGGGGTTATGGCATCTGCCTGATCCTGGGGGCAGTGCTGGGCCTTGTGCTGACCGGCTCCACGCAGGCAAAATGGGAAAAGCTCCAGAACGCCTACGATGGCCGCAGTGTCCTGCTGGAGGCGGAGGTGGAGAGTACAACCTCTTCCTATTTCCCCGGCAGGGTGCGGGCGGTCCTGCGGGTGGAAACGGTGGATCGGGAGGCGGCCTCCCTCCGGGTGGAGTGCGCCAGCCTGCCCGCCTGCAGCCCCGGCGACCGGGTCAAGGGCCGCTTTGCGCTGGAAACACCCGATGACACCGCCCGCCTGAATGCCCTGGCCGATGGCATTGCCCTGAACGCTGCTTATGAGAAAGGCTTTGCGCTGCTGGGGCAGAGCACCTCCTTCCGCGCCCGGACGGCCCGGCTCCAGAAGCGGCTGAGCGCCGCCCTGCGGCAGGGGATGGCATCCGGCCCGGCGGGCGTGCTGGCCGCCATGGTCACGGGCGACCGCACCCATCTCTCCAAGGAGCTGCGCACAGCCTACCGGGGCGCGGGGCTTTCCCATGTGCTGGTGGTCAGCGGAATGCATGTTTCGATCCTGTGCGGCGATGTGCTGGGCAGGCTGCTGCCCAACCGCAAAAAGCGACTGCGCGGCTATACCGGCCGCCGGGTCAGGGCACTGTTCAGCGCGGTGCTGGCGCTGCTGCTGGTGGGAGTGACGGGCTTCACGCCCTCTGTTCTGCGCGCGGCGGGGGCCGTCTGGCTCAGTGCGCTGGGGGTCTGGGTCTACGGCCCGCCGGATGCCCTGACCTCGCTGGGCGTGGCCGGTGTTCTGATGACGGCGGGCAACAGCTACGCCGTCTGTGACGTGGGCTTTCAGCTCTCCTTTGCGGCGGTGGTGGGCACCCTGGCCGGTGGGGCCGTGGTGCGCCGCAGTCAGGAAGCCTGGGAAAAACAACGGGCAAAGAAAAAGCACCCCCGCCTCCGGTTCTGGAAGCGGAAAGCGCTTGGGCTTGCGGGAAGTCTGTGGGAAACGGTCTGCATCTCGGCCTGCGCCTCCATGGCCACCTTCCCGGTGCTGGTGCTACGGGGGATGAGCACCAGCCTGTACGCGCTGGTGTCCGGTGCGGCGGTGCTCTGGCTGGTGGAACCCATCCTGCTCACCGGTCTGGGAGCAGCCCTGCTGGGACTGGTGCCTGCATTGGCTCCGGCCCAGCGGGTGTGCTCGTGCTGCGCGGAATTTCTGGCAGAGGTGCTGGACCGCTGGGCGCTCTGGGTGTCCGGTTGGCCCGGGGCACAGATCTGGTTCGACACCGCCTATGCCGCTGTGGTCTGCCTGCTGCTGGCCGGGCTCTGCTGGCTGGCGTTCCATAACAGGGTGCGTCTGCGGGTGGCCCTGCCTGCCCTTCTGCTGACGGCGGGGCTTGCTGTTTTCACCGGCAATGCCCTGAACCGGGATGTTGTCCGGGTGGAGCTGGTGGGCAGCCGGAATGCCCCGGCGGTGGTCATCAGCCGGAACGAGAGCGCCGTCATCCTCTTTCGCGGCGGCGACGTGACCCGGTGCGCCGTGGAGACCACGCTGGAACGCCGGAATATCCGGACCGTGGAGTGTCTGATCGACCTGCGGCTCAGGCCCCGGAGCGCCCAGCGGATGGGGGCGGAACAGCGCATTGCCGTTGACCGGATGGCGCTCTATGCCACCCGCCGTGTCCGCTGCGGCCCGGCAGAGGTGGAGGTGCTCCGCACCCGGAACGGCTGTGTGGCCCGCATCCACGCCGCCGGGCAGACCTTTGTTACCCTGAGCGGCAGTGCTGCGCTTGCGGCCCCTGTGCAGGCGGATTACCTGCTGGCCTCGCCTGCCCGGCCGGACTGCGTGAAGTATGATGCGATCCTGAGCCTGAGCAGCGATTATCGGTGGATGCCGGAGGCTCTTTCTTCGGGGCAGCTCTGCTACAGTTTTTCAAGGGCAGAGTAGGCTTTGAGAGAAAAAATTGGCTTTTTGTCAGGAGCTGTTATATAATAGGAGATATCAAAGTAAAATCCGGAAAGGAATCAAGAAATTTATGGGCATCGTAGTCATCGGCGCAGTGTTTGTGGACATCAAGGGATATCCGCTTTCCACCTATATCCCCGGCGGGCGCAACGCGGGCAGAATGGAGCAGGTCCACGGCGGCGTGAGCCGCAACGTGGCAGAGGATATTGCCAATGTGGAGCTCCGGCCCACCTTCGTGAGCCTTGTCGATGACAGCGGCATGGGTCAGGATGTCATTGACAAGCTGGAGAATCACAAGGTCAACACCCGGTTCATCAAAAAGGTACCGGACGGCATGGGCACATGGCTGGCCATCTTTGACAACAGGGGTGATGTAACTGCCGCCATCTCCAAGCGGCCGGATACCACACCGCTCATCGACCTGCTGGCTGAGCAGGGGGATGAGATCTTTGCCGACTGCGACAGTATCGCGCTGGAGTTGGACCTTGAAAAGGAGACGGTCAAGCGGACCCTGAAATATGCCAAAAAGTACGGCAAAAAAGTGTATGCGGCCGTTTCCAACATGAGCATCGCCATGGAGCGCCGGGACTTTTTGCAGCAGATCGATTGCTTTGTCTGCAACCAGCAGGAGGCTGGGCTGCTCTTCTCGGACAATTACGACCATCTCGAGCCTGAGGAGATGTGCAGGGTGCTGGCGGGCAATGTGCACAGCGCCAACATCCCCTGCATGGTGGTGACCATGGGCGGCAAGGGTGCTGTGTTCGCCCGCGCCAACGGCGAGTGCGGCATCGTGCCCGCCAAAAAGGTGGATGTCATCGACACCACCGGTGCAGGGGATGCCTTCTTTGCCGGAACCGTCATCGGCCTGACCTACGGCAAGACTCTGGCTGAATCCTGCGAGATCGGCAGCCGCCTGGCCGCCTCGGTCATCTGCATCACGGAAAATGTCTGCCCCCGCTTCCGCCCCCTTGAGTTCGGGCTGGATATCCCGGTGGTGGATTGAGAGAACAAGTAAAAAGGGACGGCGTGTGCTCCACGCCGTCCCTTTTGTGGTGTCAGGAAAATGGATGGTCTTCAGCTTTGCTGTTCCGGTGTCTGGATCGCATCCAGAGATCAGATCGTGAAATGTGAGGATGAGAAACATTGACGCTGCGGTAAAATGGCGGGTCAGAACGTCTCCACCTTTTCCTGCGCGCGGTACTGCAATGCTTCCAGCAGGGCCTCCTCATCCAGCAGCTGTTTGCCTGCCAGATCGGCCACGGTGCGGGCCACCCGGAGGATGCGGTCATGGGCGCGGGCAGAAAGGCCCAGTGTGTCGTAGGAGGCACGGAGGAGCCGCTCGGCGGCAGGGGTCATCCGGCAGACACGCCGCACCTGCCCGGCTGTGAGCTGGGCGTTGCAGCGCACGCCCTCGTATCCGGGGGCGGCATAGCGCTTGGCCTGCACGGCCCGGGCGGCAAGTACCTGCTTGCGCAGGTCTGCGCTACTCTCGGCGGGGGTGCTGGTGTGGAGCTCGTCAAAGGCAACGGGGTCCATCTCCACACAGAGGTCGATGCGGTCCAGCAGGGGGCCGGACACCCGGCTGCGGTACTGCCGCACCGCACTGGGCGAACAGGTGCAGGGACGGGTGGGGTGGCCGTAGTAGCCGCACTTGCAGGGATTCATGGCGGCCACCAGCTGGAACCGGCTGGGGTAGGTGGCGCTGCCTGCCGCGCGGCTCACGGTGATCTGGCCGTCTTCCAGCGGCTGGCGCAGAACTTCCAGACTGTCCCGGGAAAACTCCGGCAGCTCGTCCAGAAACAGCACGCCGCAGTCGGCAAGGCTGCACTCGCCGGGCCGGAAAGTGGTGCCGCCGCCCGCCAGTGCCGCTGCGCTGGCCGAGTGATGCGGGCTGCGGAAGGGCCGGGCAGAGATCAGGCCACGCCCCTTGGGCAGCTGGCCCGCAATGGAATAGATCTTGGTGGTCTCCACAGCTTCCTCCCGGGTCAGGGGCGGCAGGATGCCGGGCAGGCGCTTGGCCAGCATGGATTTGCCGGTGCCGGGCGCGCCGATGAGCAGCACGTTGTGCCCACCGGCTGCCGCCAGCACCATGGCCCGGCGGGCCAGCGGCTGGCCCATCACGTCCGCAAAATCCGGGGCGGCATTCCAGCCGGAAGCGGGGTCAAAGGGGATGGGCGCGGCGGGGGAGAGGGGTACAAGGCCCCGCAGCGCATCCACGACCTCCCGGGCCGTGCGGGCGGGGTAGACCTGCATCGCGTCGCCGCCCGCCTCGGCGGCTTCAGCGGCGTTTTCGGCGGGTACATACAGGCTGCGGATGCCGTCTGCTGCCGCCGCCAGCGCCATGGGCAGCACGCCCGAAACCGGGCGCAGGCTGCCGTCCAGTGCCAGCTCCCCCAGAAAAGCCGCGTCGGCGGGCGGCTCCTCCATCTGGCCGGAGGATGCCAGCACCGCCAGCAGCAGGGGCAGGTCATATACCGGGCCGCTTTTGCGGATGTCCGCCGGGGCAAGGTTGACCGTGATGTGGCGGTCGGGCCATTTGTAGCCCAGATTCTTCACGGCAGAGCGGACACGGTCGCCGCTTTCCCGCACGGCGGAATCCGGCAGGCCCACCAGCGAAAAGGCGGGCAGGCCGCCGGAGACATCGGCTTCCACGGCCACGGCAAAGCCGTTCAGGCCGTTCAGACCATAGCTTTTCAGAACGGAATACATGGGGGCCTCCTCACGCCGCATCTGCGGCCCGACGGGGAAATGACCGGGAAAATGCCCGGTCTCGGCAAAATATTCTATTGTCCCAATTATAGTGTCGGGCAGGGGGCTTGTCAATGCGCGGGCACTGCCGCAGGCTCTGCGGACAGCACGAAAGCCCCGAATGATGGAAAAGGCTGAAATCTTTGTAGTATTTGTATGATTTGCGGAGCAAAAATTCTTACATAATATGGAATTGACACAGTACCAAGAAAGGGTTTATAGTATAAATAGGTTTGGAAAACTATCCCTGTGCGAAATACGAATTAAAGGTAAGGTGTGCAATATGTATCTGGATGAGTATAAGCGCTGGCTGGCAGCGGATCTGGAGGACGCGGATCTGAAACCGGAGCTGAGCAAGATCGAGGGCAATGACGAGGAGATCAAGGACCGCTTTGCCGTGGCCCTGAAGTTTGGCACCGCCGGTCTGCGCGGTGTGCTGGGTGCCGGTACCAACCGCATGAATATCTATGTTGTCCGTCAGGCCACCCAGGGCCTGGCAAACTGGGTCAAGACCCAGGGCGGCAGCCAGACTGTCGCCATCAGCTACGACAGCCGCCTGAAGAGCGATGTCTTTGCCAAGACCGCCGCCGGTGTTCTGGCCGCCAACGGCATCAAGGTGCGCATCTATGATGCCCTGATGCCTGTGCCTGCCCTGAGCTTTGCCACCCGTTACTACGAGTGCAACGCAGGTATCATGGTCACCGCTTCCCACAACCCCGCCAAGTACAACGGCTACAAGGCCTACGGCCCGGATGGCTGCCAGATGACCGATGATGCCGCCGCCATCGTCTATGATGAGATCCAGAAGACCGATGTTCTGACCGGCGCAAAGTACATCTCCTTTGCCGCTGGCGTGGAGCAGGGCCTGATCCGCTTTGTGGGCGATGACTGCAAGAAGGCCCTGTACGATGCCATCGAGGCACGTCAGGTGCGCCCCGGCCTGTGCCGGACTGCCGGCCTGAAGCTGGTGTACAGCCCCCTGAACGGTTCCGGTCTGGTGCCTGTGACCCATGTGCTGAACGATATGGGCATCACCGATATCACCATCGTGCCCGAGCAGGAGTACCCCAACGGCTACTTTACCACCTGCTCCTACCCCAACCCTGAGATTTTTGAGGCCCTGAAGCTGGGTCTGGAGCTGGCCACCAAGACCGGTGCTGACCTGATGCTGGCCACCGACCCCGATGCAGACCGCGTGGGCATTGCCATGAAGTGCCCGGACGGCAGCTATGAGCTGGTCTCCGGCAACGAAATGGGCGTTCTGCTGCTGGATTACATCTGCGCCGGACGCATTGAAAAGGGCACCATGCCCGCAAACCCCGTGGCGGTCAAGTCCATCGTTTCCACCCCGCTGGCCGATGCTGTGGCAAAGCACTACGGCGTGGAGATGCGCAACGTTCTGACCGGCTTCAAGTGGATCGGCGATCAGATCGCCAATCTGGAAGCTGCCGGTGAAGTGGACCGCTTCATCTTCGGCTTTGAGGAGAGCTACGGCTACCTGGCAGGCCCCTATGTCCGCGATAAGGATGCCGTGATCGGCTCCATGCTGATCTGCGAGATGGCCGCTTACTACCGCAGCATCGGCTCCTCCATCAAGCAGCGTCTGGAAGAGATCTACGCACAGTACGGCCGCTACCTGAACAAGGTGGACAGCTTTGAGTTCCCCGGCCTGACCGGCATGGAGAAGATGGCTTCCATCATGCAGAAGCTGCGTGACGAGCCCCTGACTGAGATCGGCGGCCACAAGGTCGTCAAGGTCATGGACTACAAGAAGCCCGAGGAGACCGGCCTGCCCGCCGCCAATGTCCTGATCTACACGCTGGAAAATGGTGCGACCGTTGTGGTGCGTCCCTCCGGCACCGAGCCCAAGATCAAGACCTACTTCACCACCCTGGGCAAGACCCTGGAGGAAGCCCAGGCACAGAAGGATGCTCTGGCTGCCGCCATCGAGCCCATCCTGAAGTGATCTCCTGAAAAAAGAAGCGTTTTTGCCCCTCTGCCCTGCTGCAGAGGGGCATTTTTGCTGTATAAAATCGGTTGCAGTTTGCCGGGCGATACGGTATAATAAAACATGGTTTATTCTATCTGTGCCCCGGGTGGTATTTCCCGGGAGAATAAGAGCAGGGCAGGTGCAGAAATTGGAAAAGAAAGTATCAGCCGTTCTGGTGGCGGCAGGGTCCTCCACCCGCATGGGGTTTGACAAGCTCAGCTTTGATCTGGGCGGGGAGACCGTGGTGCAGCGGAGCATCCGGGCCTTTGCGGAGTGTCCGCTGGTCAGCGAGATCGTTCTGGTGGCCGGGAAGAACCGGGCATTTCTGGAACAGCAGGCTGCGGCCTGCACAAAGCCGGTGCAGGTGGTGCAGGGCGGCGCGACCCGTGCCGAGAGCGCGAAGAACGGCGTGCTGGCCGCCCACGGAGAGCTGGTGGCTGTCCACGATGCCGCCCGTCCCTTTGTCAGTCAGGCTGTCATCACGGCGGCGCTGGAAGCAGCCGCTGCCTGCGGTGCTGCCGCCCCCGCCGTGCCGGTAAAGGATACCGTCAAGCGGGCTGTGCGGGGCGATGGCAAAACTGTGCCGGAGCATTGCATGGTCACTGATACCCCTGACCGCAGCACCCTGTATGCGGTGCAGACCCCCCAGTGCTTCGACCGCGCGGCGTATCTGGCCGCGCTGGACGAGCTGGATGCGGAAAAAGCCCGCCTGGTCACCGATGACTGCAGCCTGTTTGAACTGACCGGCCGCCCGGTGCAGCTGACCCAGGGGGATTACGCCAATCTGAAGATTACAACGCGGGAGGATCTGCCCCGCGCCGAACAGAAAGAAGGAAATGATATGCGCATTGGTCATGGTTATGATGTTCACCGTCTGGTCGAGGACCGCAAGCTGATCCTGGGCGGCGTGCAGGTGCCTTTTGAAAAGGGCCTGCTGGGCCACTCGGATGCCGATGTGCTGGCCCACGCCGTGATGGACGCTGTGCTGGGTGCCGCCGCGCTGGGCGACATCGGCAAGCACTTCCCGGATACCGACCCCGCCTACGCCGGTGCCGACAGCCTGCAGCTGGCGCAGCATGTGGCACGCATCATGCGGGAGAAGGGCTGGAAGATCGTGAACATCGATTCCACCCTGCTCTGCCAGAAGCCCAAGCTGGCCCCCTACATCCCCGCCATGCGGGAAAATCTGGCCGCCGCCTTCGGGATGCCGGTGGATGCTGTGAGCGTCAAGGCCACCACCGAGGAGCATCTGGGCTTTACCGGCGAGGGCCTGGGCATTGCCGCCCATGCTGTCGCCCTGATCGAGAAGCTGTAACGGGAGAGACACTCTGATGACTCTGAATTCGATCATCGCCAATTTCCAGACCTTCAAGCTGGCCGATCTGCTGGATATCGTCATCATTGCTTTCCTGATCTACCAGCTGCTGGGGATCATCAACCGCACCCGCGCCGGGCAGCTGGCCAAGGGCGCGCTGCTGGTGCTGGCGGTCTATCTGGTGGCCAACGTGCTGAACATGCGCACCGTCACCTGGCTGCTGAACTCGCTGCTGCAGGTTGGCCTGCTGACGCTGGTGGTCCTGTTCCAGCCGGAGATCCGCCGCGCATTGGAGCGGATGGGCCAGACCGACCAGTGGGCGGGTAAGCTCTTCAACATCAAGGGACGCTATAACGACCCCAGCTTCAAGGGGGCCTGGCGCAGCGCCATCATTGCCATCTGCGATGCCGCCGAGCGCTTTTCCGAGACCAAGACCGGTGCCCTGATCGTGCTGGAGCGCAACACCAACCTCTCTGAGATCGTGCGCACCGGCACACCCGTGAACAGTGCCGTCAATCTGGAGGTGCTGGGCACCATCTTCTACGAGGGGACCCCCCTGCACGACGGTGCCGCCATCATTGAGAATGGCCGCATCAAGGCGGCGGGCTGTGTGCTGCCCCTGTCCAACAACTTGGATCTGGGCAAGGATATGGGCACCCGCCACCGCGCCTGCCTGGGCATTGCGGAGAATTCGGATGCCATTGCCGTTGTGGTCAGTGAGGAGACCGGCATCATCTCCATGGCAAAGAACGGTGTGTTGATCCGCCACTTTGACCGCCAGACCCTGTACACCCGGCTGGTGGATGAGATGATCCCCAAGGAGACCGCCAGCGAAAAGGCAGCTGCCGACGGCTGGCGCGGCAAGGTCAAGAGCCTGCTGAACTGGATGAACCAGAAAGAGGAGGATGAGCAGCAGTGAGCAGCAATCGTACCAACGGCACAAAGCCTGCCATCCAGCACACCAAGAGCATTTTGAATGACCGCCGCGTCCGGCTGCTGCTGGCCATCGTGGGTGCCATTGTGGCATGGATGGTGGTCACCATCGTCGTCCAGCCCGGCACCACCCGCACCATCAACAACGTGCCGGTGGATTTTACCTATGATTCCGCCGCGTACACCTCCCGGGGCCTGAGCATCGTCAGCGCGCCGGAAAAGTACGTCAGCCTGAAGCTCTCGGGCGATGGCTACACCATCGGCAGCCTGACTTCCTCTGATTTCGTGGTCTACCCGGACTGGTCCGGCGTGCGGGACAGCGGCGAAAAGACCCTGCACCTGCAGGTGCGGGGCGTGAACACCCTGCTCAATGGCGTGTCCGTTTCCATTGAGGGCGGCGACAACAGCGTGGACGTGGTGTTTGACGTGGTGGAGGAGAAAACGGTGCCCATCACCGTGACCACCAACTACCTGACCATTGCGGACGGCTATATCCTCTATGGCACCGAGCTCTCCAAGGAGACAGTGACCCTCTCCGGCCCCAGCACTGAGATCGATAAGGTGGAGACCTGCACCGCCGAGGTGACCCACAAGGGGGAGCTCACCGATTCTGTCACGCTGGACACCGCCCTGCGCTTTTATACCAAGAGCGGCAGTGAGGTCAAGTTTGAATACACGAATCTGGAGGAGTCCAGCGTGGAGGTCACGCTGGAGGTCTACAAGATGGCCACCCTGCCCGTGTCGGTCAGCTTTATCAACGCGCCCCGGAATTTTGATCCCTCGGTGCTGGTTTACTCCCTGAGCAAGCAGACCCTGAATGTCGCCGGGCCTGAGAGCCAGATCGAAAAGCTCTCCACCCTGTCTGTGGGTACCATCGATCTTTCCACCTTTGCGCCGAACAAGGTGTATGAGCTGCCCATCGAGCTGCCGGGCAATATCCGCCTGCTGGACAACATTTCCAGCATCACGGTCAGCTTCGACAGCTCCAAGCTCGAGACCAAGACCATGAACCTGCCCGCCAGCTGCGTGCAGGTGGTCAATCTGCCCTCCACCTATACTCTGACCGTGCAGACCGAGCGGCTGATGAACGTGACCCTTTGCGGCCCGGCGGGTCTGCTGGATACGCTGGTGCCCGAGCAGGTGGTCATTGAGATCGATGCGGATGATTTCTATGTGGCCGCAGGGCAGCAGAACATTGCCTGCCGCCTGTATGTGCCCTCCAATGGTAAGATCTTTGCGCTGGGGAGCTATGTCATCCAGTGCAAGATAGAAAGTAACTGAGCTGGCTCACCCTCTCAGTCTCGCTTCGCTCGCCAGCTCTCCCGAAGGGAGAGCCCTTGGCATAAAGATGAAGTTTGCAAATACTGCCAAGGCCTCCCACTTTGGGGGAGGTGGCATTGCGTTAGCAATGACGGAGAGGGCGAGGAGGCTGAAAATAGAAAGCGAAACCTGATAGATGATACTAGTAAGAGATATCCGCCTGCCGCTCTCTGCCGGGGAGCCGCAGGCATTCGAGAAAGCGCTGCATCTGGCGCGCATCCCCCGCAGCAAGGCGGCCCATCTGGGCGTAGCCAGGCTGTCGGTGGATGCCCGCCACGGGCAGCCAAAGCTGGTGTATACCATAGCGGTAACGCTCAAGGACGAGGGTGAGGAATCTGCGTATGCAGGGGCCTCGCCCTGCGTTGCTATCCGCGGCAAAACGGATCTCAGCGTTCAGAACGGCACCCAGCGCCTGCCCCACCGGCCTGTGGTCTGCGGGCTGGGCCCGGCGGGCCTGTTTGCGGCGCTGCTGCTGGCCCGGCAGGGCTACAAGCCTATCGTGCTGGAGCGCGGCCCGGCGCTGGACGAGCGTGTGAAGGCGGTGGAGCACTTCTCTGCCACCGGCGAGCTGGACCCCAATGCCAACATCCAGTTTGGCGAGGGCGGCGCAGGCACCTTTTCGGACGGCAAGCTGACCACCCGCATCGGGGATGAGCTCTGCGGCTTTGTCACCGAGGTGTTTCTGCAGCACGGTGCCCCGGCGGAGATCGCCTGGAAGCAGAAGCCCCATGTGGGCACCGACCTGCTCCGAGGTGTTATCACCTCCATCCGCAGGGAGATCGAAGCTCTGGGCGGCGAGGTGCACTTCAACACGGCCCTCACCGGTTTTGAGCAGAAGAACGGACGGCTGACCGGCATCTTTACCACCGGCGGGACCTTCCCCTGTGAAGCGCTGGTGTTTGCCGTGGGCCACTCGGCCCGGGATACCTTCGGGATGCTGATGGACAGCGGTCTTGTGCTGGAGTGTAAGCCCTTCAGCGTGGGTTTCCGGGCAGAGCACCTGCAGAGCGAGATCGAGAAGAGCCTGTACCACGAGGCTGCCGGGCATCCGGCCCTGCCGCGCGGGGAGTATCAGCTCTCCCAGCATGTGGGAGACCGGTGCGTGTACACCTTCTGCATGTGTCCCGGCGGTCAGGTGGTGGCTTCGGCCAGCGAGACCGGCCACGTGGTCACCAACGGCATGAGCTACCACGCCCGGGACGGCAAAAACGCCAACGCGGCGGTGGTGGTCAGCGTGGGAGCTGAGGATTTTGCGGGCGACCCGCGCAGGGCCATTGCTTTCCAGCGGGAGCTGGAGGCAAAAGCCTACGCTGCAGGCCGCCGGGGCGGGGCGTATGCGGCCCCGGCTGAGAACGTGCAGAGCTTCCTTGAGGGAAAAGGCCAGCTGAACATCGGCCGGGTGGAGCCTACCTATGACCGGGGCGTTGTGGATGCGGATCTGGGAGCTTTGCTGCCCGGGGAGCTGGCCGATACCCTGCGGGCGGGCCTGCGCGCCTACGAGCGTAAAATTGCGGGCTACACCGCACCGGAAGCCATCCTCACCGGCCTTGAGACCCGCACCAGCAGCCCCGTGCGGCTGAAACGGGAGGAGACCTTGGAATCGGCCCAGCTGGCGGGGTTGTACCCCTGCGGCGAGGGGGCCGGATATGCGGGCGGCATTATGAGCGCCGCCGTGGACGGCCTGCGGGTCGCCCGTGCGATCATCGGCCGGTATGCACCGGCAGAAGGGTGAGAATATTGATGAATCATCGTGAAAACGATTCAACACAAGAAAACGAGGGAAAACAGGTGCAGCAGGAGCTGGAAGAGCAGCTGCGCGCCTTTGGCGACACCATGTCCGATGCCTTTGCCCACGGCTTTGAGGGCCGGGGCATGGACATCGGCGACCGGGCCTTTGATGTGGGCAAGGCCGCTGTTCATGCGGCCAATTACGGCATCTCGGAGGCGGGCAAGGCCATGCGGCAGGCCCGGGACAGCTACTACCAGAGCCGGCGGCAGGCCCATGCCAACGGCGGCACGGCAGAGCAGTACGCCGGGATGCCCCAGTGGGCCAGAAATTTCTTTGCATCGCGCCCGGAGCTGACCCCGGTGGAAAAGCTGCGGAAATGCGCCAAGGAGCGTTACAGCTCGGGCGTGGCTCTGCTGGCCGTGGGCATCATCTTTGCGGTGCTTTTCGGGCTGGGGACGCTGGGCTGCCTCATCGGGCTGGGCTTTATTTCGCCGGCTGCTTTGGGCGACGTTGTGGTGTCGACTGCTGAGGGCGGCGGCATCCTGATGACGGGCACGGACTACGCTATGAACACCGCCTACAATGTGCTTGGCATCGTCAGCAGCGTGCTGGGCCTTGCCACGGCGGGCTTTGGCTGGATGACGGCCTGCGGCGTTTCCCAGAGGGAAGCGGGCAGGCAGATGGGCCAGCTGGCCGACCTTGCCGACAGCATGGACGGCGGCAAGGGCCTGCCGGTGGAGATGCTGGCCGACTTGACCCACCAGAAAAAGAAAAAAACGCTCAAGCGGCTGAAAAAAAGCATCCGCAAGGGCTGGCTGAATGCATGGCTGGATGCGAAAACGGAGACTGTGTACCTGACGGCGGAGGATTACCGCGCCGCACAGGAGGCCCTCGCCGCAGAGCACGCCCGCCCGGCTCCGCAGCCGGAGCAGGAGGCCGCGCCGGAAACGCCCCTGAACCTCGAAACGGCCCGCCGCTTTGCCAAGGTGCTGGAGCAGGAGCAGCAGCTCATGCAGGACGCACAGGGCAGGGAAGAGCTGGAAACGATGCAAAAGACCACCACCGCCATCTGTGAGTGGCTGGAAGCGCACCCGGAAAGCCTGCCCAAGGCCCGCCGCTTTGCGGAATACTATATCCCCACCACCCTCAAGCTGCTGCACACCTACAACGATGTGCAGGGCCAGCAGGGCGAAAATGCAGAGACCATCCGCCGGGATATCGCGGGCATCCTGCACACCCTGAATCAGGCTTACAGCAACCTGTATGATAACCTGCTTTCTGACGTTGCCATGGATGTCTCCAGCGAGATTGCCGCGCTGCAGGGAATGCTGGCCAATGACGGCCTGACCGGGGAGGGACTGTTATGACGACCTACCGGGCCTGGAACCTGAAGCCGCTGGACCGCTCTGCCCTGAAAGAGCTGACCGCGGCCATTGCCCAGCAGAGCACCGAGGAGCTGGAAAACCGCGCCATGGAAACGATGGATGCGGAGCCGTGGAGCGAGGAAAAATATCAGATGACGCTGGCCGCCCAGCAGAAGGAGGCGGGCCTGCTGGCAGGCATTCTGGCCGCGCGCGGCATCACCGACCCTGCCGAGGCCCTGACCCTGCTGTCGGGCGAGGAGGAACTGACCGACCCCATGCTCCTGACCGACATGGACAAGGCCTGTGCCCGCATCCTCGATGCCATTGACCGGGAGGAGACCATTGTTGTCTTTGGTGACTACGATGTGGACGGCGTGACCGCCACCGCCCTGCTCTACCAGCACCTCAAGGGGATGGGAGCAAACGTCAAGTGTATGCTGCCCAGCCGTGAAGGCGATGGCTACGGCCTTTCCAAAAATGCCATCCAGTCCATCCACGATAAGGGCTACCAGCTCATCGTGACGGTGGACAACGGCATCTCCGCGCTGGAGGAGGCCGAGTTTGCGGCTTCACTGGGGGTGGACCTGATCGTCACCGATCATCATCTGCCCCATGATACCCTGCCCAAAGCCGTTGCCGTGGTGGACCCCCGCCGCGCCGATGATACCAGCCCCTTCAAGGGCCTGTGCGGCGCAGGTGTGGCCTTCAAGCTCTGTGCCGCGCTGGACGGCTGCCCGCCCGAGGAGATGCTGGACTACTGCGGCGACCTTGCCGCCGTGGGCACCGTGGCAGACGTGATGCCCCTGACCGGCGAGAACCGCACTCTGGTCAAGGCGGGCCTGCACCTGCTGCAGCACTCTGACCGGCCCGGCCTTCTGGCCCTGCTGGATGAGGTGGGGCTGGGCGGCAAGCCCGTGACCGCCGAGAATGTCAGTTATGCCATTGCCCCCCGCATCAACGCGGCGGGCCGGATGGACAGCGCTGTGACCGCCCTGCAGCTGGTGCTGTGTGAGGATGAGGAACGCGCTGCCGAGCTGGCACATAAACTGAACGAGATCAACGCCGCCCGGCAGGAGACCGAGGGCGAGATCGCCAAGGCCGCGCAGGCCCAGCTGGAGGCCGAACCCGCCATTCTGGAGGACCGGGTCATCCTGATCTGGGGCCGGGACTGGCACCCCGGTGTCATTGGCATCGTGGCATCCCGGCTGGTGGAAAAGACCGGCCGCCCCGTCATCGTGGTGTCCATTGATGAGCACGGTGAGGGCAAGGGCAGCGGCCGCAGTGTGCAGGGCTTCAACCTGCACGCCTGCATTGCCTCCTGCGAGGATCTTCTCCTCCGCTTCGGCGGCCACGCCATGGCGGCGGGCCTTTCGGTACGGGAGGAGAACCTGCCGGAGCTGCGCCGCCGCCTGAACGAGTGGGCCGCCCGGGAGTGCCCGGTGCTGGTGACTCCGCCGCTGGAATGCGACCTGTCCATCCATCTTGACCGCATCACCGTGGAATCTGTCCGGCGGCTGGACCAGCTGGCTCCCTACGGTGCCGAAAACCCCGCCCCGGTGTTCCTGCTGGAAAAGGCCGTGGTGGAGGGAGTCTACCCTGTCTCGGAGGGGCGGCACTGCCGCCTGCGCCTGCGGCAGGGCAATGCCTGCATCTATGCGGTCTGGTTCGGGATGCACCCGGAGCAGCTGCCCTATGCCACCGGCGATGTGGTGGACGCGGCCCTGAGCCTCTCGGTATACGAGGCTGCCCGGGGCGCGCAGCTTTCGGGACGCATTCTGGAGCTGCACCCGGCGGGCTTTGGCAACGCCGCCGCCCAGCAGACCGCGCTGGTGCAGGCCTTGCGCCGCGGCAGCCCGCTGACTGCCCAGCAGCGCGCCCTGATCGCACCGGAGCGCAGTGATATCATTACCGTTTACCGGGAACTGCAGGCCCGGCGCTGGCACGCCGAGGATATGCAGCCCCTGTTTGCAAAGCTGGGGGAGGAGCACACCGGCAAAACGCTGGTGGCCCTGACGGCCCTGGAACAGGTGGGCCTGATCGCCGCCGTGGAGCGCGGCGGGGCAAAGTTCTGGGAGCTGGTTCCCACGGCAGGCAAGAAAAACCTGGCCGATGCCCCCATCCTGAAATGTCTGGAGGAGTAAAAATATGCCAGAGGGAAAGAAACCGGCGGAGGATATTTACTCCGCAAAAACGCATCTGCATCAGCCGGTGCCGGAGGTGTCTACCGTGAACGCCACGGCCCTGCCGGCCGACGCACCCGAGGGTGCTCTGCCCAGCGAGGTGCGGCCTGAGATCGTTACCTGGGAGAAGCTCTGCGAGGCCATCAAGGCCAGCGGCAAGGCCTACAACATGGAGATGATCACCAAGGCCTATGACCTTGCCAACAAGGCGCACAACGGGGTCTGCCGCCGCAGCGGCGAGCCCTACATCTGCCACCCGCTGGCCGTGGCCCGCCTGGTGCTGGATCTGGGCATGGATTCGGAGAGCATTGCCGCCGCCCTGCTCCATGACGTGGTGGAGGATACCCCCACCACGCTGGAGGACCTGACCGCCGCCTTTGGAGAGGAAGTGGCCCTGCTGGTGGACGGCGTGACCAAGCTGACCAAGATCCAGTTCTCCAACATCGAGGAGCTGCAGGCCGAGAACCTGCGCAAGATGCTGCTGGCCATGAGCCGGGATGTCCGCGTGATGATCATCAAGCTCTGCGACCGGCTCCACAATATGCGCACCGGCGATGCCTGGCCTGAGCAGAAGCGCCGCGACAAGGCCCGTGAGACGATGGAGGTCTATGCTCCCATCGCCAACCGTCTGGGCATCCTGAACGTCAAGGAGGAGCTGGAGGACCGCAGCCTGCACTACCTTGACCCCGTGGGCTACGAGGAGATCAGCAAGATGCTGAGCGAGCGTGCAGGGGAGGAGTTCCTTGCCAGAGTGTCCGGTGTCATCGAGCTGCGGCTGAAGGAGAGCGGCATCGAGGGTGCTACCATCAAGCGCCGCGTCAAGAGTATCTACGGCATCTACCGCAAGACCATCATGCAGAACAAGTCTTTCGATGAGATCTACGATATTTATGCCGTCCGTGTCATTCTGGATACGCTGGCCGAGTGCTACAGCACCCTGGGCCTCATCCACGATATGTACCACCCGCTGCCCAACCGCTTCAAGGATTATATCTCCACCCCCAAGCCCAACGGCTACCAGAGCCTGCACACCACCGTCATCGGCCACGAGGGCATCCCCTTTGAGGTGCAGATCCGCACCCGCAAGATGGATGAACAGGCAGAGTACGGCGTTGCCGCCCACTGGAAGTATAAGGAAGGGCTGGATGGCCACGATAAGCTGGACGAGCGCCTGGCCTGGGTCAGCCAGCTGCTGGAAAACCAGCGCGTCAGCGAGGATTCCGGCAACCTGCTCCATGACCTGAAGAGCGACCTGCTGCCCGAGGAGGTTTTTGCCTTTACCCCCAAGGGCGATGTCATCAACCTGCCCACGGGTGCCACCTGCATCGACTTTGCCTATGCCATCCACTCCGCCGTCGGCAACCGGATGGTGGGCTGCAAGGTCAACAACCGGATGGTGCCCATTGACCACATTGTTTCCACCGGCGAGATCATTGAAGTCATCCTCGGCCCGGCGGACAAGGGCCCCAGCCGCGACTGGCTGAAGATCGTGCGTACCAGCGAGGCCAAGAGCAAGATCCGCAACTGGTTCAAGAAGATGCGCCGGGAGGAGAACATCCAGGAGGGCCGCGACACGCTGGCCCGGGAGCTGCGCCGGGAGATGATCTTCATCCCCGACGACGAGCTGGATGAATTCATCGGCAGCTGCTGCCGCCGCCTGCGCCAGAACAACGCCGAGGAGCTGTATGCCGCCATCGGCTACGGCGGCATCACCATTGCCAACTGCCTGCCAAAGCTGAAGGAAGAGTGGCAGAAGCGGAAGAGCGAGGAGGGCAAGAACGAGCAGCTGGCCAAGGTGGATCTGAGCAAGGTCCACGCCACCGACGGTGTGGTGGTGGAGGGCTTCGATAACACCCCCATCAAGTTCGCCAAGTGCTGCAGTCCGCTGCCCGGCGACCCCATCGTGGGCTTTATCACCCGCGGTTTTGGCGTGTCCATCCACAAGCAGAGCTGTGTCAATGCCATCTCCAGCATGAAGGACCCCACCAACGCCCCCCGCTGGGTCAAGGCTTACTGGGCCGACAGCGTCAAGGACAGCTACAAGGCCGGCCTTGAGATCGTGGCGCTGGACCGCAACGAGCTGCTGCGGGATGTGCTGAGCGCTCTGGCCGATATCCGGGTGCCCATCTACACCATGAACGCCCGTCAGGTGGAAAACAACTGCGCCGTGGTCAGCCTGACCATCGGCATCAACAATACCGAGCACCTGAACCGCGTGGTGGCGCGTCTGTCCAAGGTCAAGGATGTGCTCAAAGTGACAAGGAGTTAAACCATGCGTGCAGTCATTCAGGCAGTGTCCTCCGCTTCTGTCCGGGTCAACGGCGGGGAGCCCCGCTCCATCGGCCCCGGCCTGGTCATCCTGCTGGGTGTCCGGGATACCGATACGCTGGACATTGTGCCCAAGCTGGCGGATAAGTGCGCGGGCCTGCGCATCTTCAAGGACGAAAACGACAAGCTGAACCTCAGCGCAAAGGACCTGGGCTATTCGGCACTGGTGGTCAGCCAGTTCACGCTTTACGGCGACACGAAAAAGGGCTACCGCCCCAGCTTTATCAAAGCGGCCCGTGCCCCGCTTGCGGTGGATGCCTACGAGCTGTTCCTTGCCGAGATGAACCGGCAGGGCCTCAGGGACGTGCAGCACGGCGAGTTCGGCGCGGATATGCAGGTGTCTCTGGTGAACGAGGGGCCCTGTACCATTGTCATCGACACGGACGAGTGGGCGCACCACTCGTAACGGCCCGCCCCTGGCAAAGCCGGAACATCTGAATAGTTAGAAGGATATAGGATATGAAAGCATTTCATCTTCTCGGCGCTGCGCCGCTTTATACCAACAGCTTTGTCCTGATCTCCGATGCGGGCCATGCAGTGGTCATTGACCCTGCCGCCGAAGTGCAGGAGTACGATAAAATTTTCAAAGAGAACAACGCGACGCTCACCACCATCCTCTGCACCCACGGCCACTATGACCATGTGGGCAGTGCAGGGGTGCTGAGCCGGGAGTGGAAGGCCAGGATCTACTGTGAGCCTGCCGACTGCAGGGGCAGCCAGCTCTTTCCCCTGAAAAGCGCGGACAGCGGCTATCAGGAGGGGGAAAAGCTCACCGTGGATGAGCTGACCTTTACCGTCTGGCACACCCCCGGCCATACCGAGGGCGGTGTGGTGCTGCTGTGCGGGGACTATCTCTTTGTGGGCGATACCGTGTTCCAGGGCAGCATTGGCCGCACCGATCTGGAGGGCGGCAGTATGCAGAAAATGGATGCCAGCCTGCGCAAGCTGGCGGGCCTGCCCATCCCCAAGGAGACCCAGCTGCTGCCCGGCCACGGGGATTTTTCTACCCTTGGCGAGGAACTGGCAAACAATTTCTATATCCGCAGCGCCCTGCGCGGCGGGAATGCGGATTTTTAAGGATAAAGAGAGAAAAACATGAAGATTTATATTACCGGCCTGCCCTCCGGCTACGAGGTGGAGCATCTGGTGCGCCTGTTTTACCCTATGGCTCCGCTCACCCTTACCCCGCCGGAAGAGGGCGAGGACTGTGTCTGGGCCGAGAAAAAAGAGGATAGTCTGTACGCCATGGTGCGGGAGCAGGGCCAGAGCAGGGATGCGGCGGCTCCATTGCCCCGCCCCGTGGAAGCAGGCGGCGAGACGGTGGAGTTCACCCTTGCCAGCCTGACCTATGACCTGCTGCGGAGCTGGACCGGCATCCGACCGCCCTGGGGCAAGATGACCGGCGTGCGCCCGGTGCGGCTCATCCATGACAAGCGGGCCGCGGGCTGGACCAAAGCCGACATCGACCGGTTCTTTCTGGAGCGCTTTGACTGCTCCCGGCAGAAGTACGACATGGCCAAGGCCATCGCCGACCTGCAGGAACCCATCCTGAAGCTGGGCAGCGCCCCCAAAACGTACAGCCTGTATCTCGGCATCCCGTTCTGCCCCTCCCGGTGCAGCTACTGCAGCTTTGTCAGCTGCAACCTTGACCGGGACCGCAAGCTGGTGCAGCCCTATGTGGACTGCCTGTGCAGAGAGGTAGAGGCCATCCGGGAGCAGGCCGACAAGGCTGGACTGAAGCTGTGCAGCATCTATATCGGCGGCGGCACCCCCACCAGCCTGTCCGCTGACCAGCTCCGCCAGCTCATGGGCACGGTGCGGGAGAACTTCGACCTTTCCAAGGTGGTGGAGTACACGGTGGAGGCGGGCCGCCCTGACTGCACCGATGCCGAAAAGCTGGCTGTCATCAAAGAGTATGGTGCCACCCGCATTTCCATCAACCCCCAGACCTTCTCGGACGAGGTGCTGGCGGGCATTGGCCGCAGGCACTCGGCGCAGGATATCCTGGACTGCTATGCCGATGCCCGGAGGGCGGGCCATGAGGACATCAACATGGACCTCATCGCGGGCCTGCCCGGCGATACGGTCGCGGGCTTTGAGCACAGCCTGCGGCAGGCCATCGCGCTGGACCCCGAGAACATCACCGTTCACACCCTGACCCTCAAGCGGGCCTCCCGCATCGTCATCGAGGACCAGAAGGAGAACGACTATGCAGACGTAGCGGCCATGCTGGAAAAATGCCAGCTGCTGGCCGATGCAGGATATCGCCCCTATTACCTCTACCGCCAGAAGAACACCCTGCAGAATCTGGAAAATGTGGGCTGGTGCAAGCCGGGCCACGAGGGGTACTATAATATCTATATCATGGAGGAAGTCCAGACCATCCTTTCGGCCGGAGCAGGCGGCAGCACCAAGCTGGTGGCCGACGGTGGCCGACGGATGCAGCGCATCTTCAATTTCAAGTATCCGACAGAGTATATCCAGCGCTTTGCGGAGGTACTGGAGCGCAAAAAAGGAGTGGCTGATTTTTATGATCACGATTTGGGTCCCGAAACGTCTGGTTGAAGTCGGGCTGTACAACGTTGCCGCCCGCAGTCCGCAGGAACTTGCCGCCCTGAGTGAGCAGAGCTACCGCGACCGCGTGAAGTACGCCGCCGAAAAGGTGCGCTTTTCCGGCACCAAGATCGTCATGCTCACCGGCCCGTCGGCCAGCGGCAAGACCACCAGCGCCCACAAGCTGGCTGAGGAGCTGATCCGGCAGGGAACATACGCCCATGTGGTCAGCCTGGATAATTTTTTCCGTGGGGCGGAGTTCTACCCCCGCCTGCCCGACGGTACCCTGGATTACGAAAACCCCGATACCATGGACCTGCCCCTTGTCCGGCAGTGCCTGCATGAGCTGAGCGAGACGGGCCGGACCACCCTGCCAATCTATGATTTTGCCAACGAGCGGCGCTCCGACGAGACCGAGGCCGTGGACCTGCAGGGCGGTGTCTGCATCGTGGAGGGGATCCATGCCCTGAACCCGGAGCTCACCGGCCTTGTGCCTGCGGAGGATGTCTACCGCATCTACGCCGGCCTGCGGGAGGAATATGCCATCGACGGCCGCCGGGTCATCAACACCCAGGACATCCGCCTGTGCCGCCGCACCCTGCGGGACGCTGCCGCCCGGGGCCGCAGCCCCGAAAAGACCCTTGCCATGTGGGACCGGGTGCTGGACGGCGAGACCCGGTATATCAAGGGCTTCAAGACCACGGCGGACTTTCTGCTGGACACCTCCTTTACCTATGAGCTTGGGCTGATCTCCAGGCTGCTGGGCATCGTGCGCCGCCAGTTTACGCTGGAGGGCCACAACGCCGAGCTCTGGGACGAGACTGCCCGCCGCTTTGAGCACGTGGTCCCGCTGGATCTGGAGCTTCTGCCCGCCGACAGCATGCTGCGGGAGTTCTACGGCAGTGCCGTAAAATAAAATCGCGCTCTGCGGGGAAAATGTTCCATCCTCTTGTCCAAATGCGAAAAAACTGTTTCCAAATCCGCACGAAACTGTAAAAGTTGCGGTGGATTCGTTGCAATCAGTGCCTGAGTGCGCTATAATGAAACCATCATCTGACAGCACACACAGGGCCAATGCCCGTAAGAGAGGTGTCATTATGGATTTCAATAAGATCAAGGAAATGGGTCTGGAATATGCGGAAAAGGGCCGCAATGCCGCCATGGATCTGGCAGAGCGCGGCAGAACGCAGGCAAAGATCGTCTCGGAGCAGACCAAGCTTGCCCGGGCACAACGTCAGCTGGGTGCACTGGTCTACAGCCTGGCCAAGGGCAACGAGGAGAACCAGCCCCTTGTGGATAAGTATATCGAGATGATCGGCAGCATCGAGGCCAACCTGAACGCCCTCAGAGAGAGCCTTGGCCCCGCTGCCGAGGTCATCACCCACGATCTGGACGAGGAGCCCGCCGAGGGCAGCGGCATCACCATTGAGCTGACCGTGGAAAAGGACAAAAAGCCTGACACGGACAAAAAGACCTGCCCCCAGTGCGGTGCGCCGGTCTCTGAGGATGCGCTGTTCTGCAACAAGTGCGGCGCACAGCTGTAACCCCAAAAGCCTTGAAAGGGCGGTGTCCCCGTAGGGGGATGCCGCCCTTTCTGCACAGAAACAGGGTAAAGTGTGAAAATTCTGGAAACAATTGAAATGAAAAGCCGGAAAATGCGCTTGTCCCCTTGAAAAATCGCAGATTCTGCGGTACAATCGAGCTCAGGTTTTTGAGCAGAGGAAAGGGGAGTGCACCCATGCAGGACTGGCCCGAACGGGAACGCTACACGGCGGAGGATCTGCTGCAGATCATCCGCATTCTGCGTGACAGAGAAAACGGCTGCCCCTGGGATAAGGTGCAGACCCACGCATCCATCCGGAAGAACTTTCTGGAGGAGACCTGCGAGGCGCTGGAAGCCATTGATGCCGACGACGTGGCCATGATGCGCGAGGAGCTGGGCGACGTGCTGATGCAGGTGGCGTTCCATACCGTCATTGAGGAAGAGCGGGGCCGGTTCGATTTCGAGCAGGTCTGCCGGGAGGTGTGCGAGAAGCTGGTGTTCCGGCACCCGAACATCTTTGCCTCTTCGGCGGCTGAAAATGCCGGTATAAACAGCTGGGATGCGCTCAAAAATAAGGAAAAGGGCCGCACCACGCTGGCGGATGAGCTGAACACGGTTCCGGCCACCCTGCCCGCCCTGATGTATGCCCAGAAGATGCAGAAGCGTGCCGCCCGCAAGGGCGCGTTTGCGCAGACGGCAGAGGATGCCGCCGCTGCCCTGAAGGCTGCCGAGCGCGGCTGGGAGGAAGCGGTGCCGGAAAATGCCGCCGAGCGGGCCGGGGCGCTGCTGTTTGCAGCGGCCAATGCCATGCGGCTGGCCGGTGTGGACGCGGAAGAGGCCCTGACCTTTGCATCCGGGCGGTTCCGTCAGGAGCTGCTGCAAAAGACCGAAGATTCAGACGGGCAGGAACGCCCTGCCACTGTCTGATAGAAAAAGCTGAGTAAAATTTTGTGGAGGTACCCCATTATGACCAAGACCGATCTGATCGCACAGGTTGCAGCAAACACCGAGATGAGCAAGAAGAGCGCCGAGCTGGCTGTCAACGCCGCTTTCGACGCACTGAGCAAGGCAATGGCTGAGGGTGAGAAGATCACCATCTCCGGCTTTGGCACTTTCGAGATCCGTGAGCGCGCAGAGCGCCAGGGCATCAACCCCCGCACCCGTGAGCCCATCACCATCGCTGCTTCCAAGAGCATTGTCTTTAAGCCGGGCAAGGCTCTGAAGGATACCCTGTAAGTTTGATCTTTGCCGCCGGGGCCGCAGTGGTTCCGGCGGTTTTTTTGTAAAACCTCTCAGTCAACGCTTCGCGCTGCCAGTTCCCCTGTCCGGAGGTGCGGCGGACAAAGCGCAATGATGGAGAGGGCCTGCTTTTCTGGAGGATCATAACATGAGACTGGATAAATACCTGAAAGTTTCGCGGCTCATCAAGCGCCGCACCGTGGCAAACGAGGTGGCCGATGCGGGCCGCATCCTCATCAATGGCAAGATCGCCAAGGCCAGCCAGGCGGTCAAGGAAGGGGACATCATCGAGGTCACCTTCGGCAACCGGCCCATCAAGGTAAAGGTGCTCTCTGATGTGGAGCCCCGCACCAAGGATGTGGCCCGGGAGATGTACGAGATCATTTCGGAATAACCTCTCAGGCGCTTTGCACCAGCTCCCCTAATAGGGGTGCCAGGTTTATGCTGCTGCATCCTTGCCTCGCCTATTGGGAGGGGTGGCAGCCCGAAGGGCTGACGGAGAGGTTCTATCCCGCAAGCTGTTTGCATAACCTTCACCAGAAGGGGGAGAGGTGCATGGCAGAGCAGGCGGGGAACAGCGACCTCATCCTGGAGAACCGGGAAAAGCTGACGGTAACAGGGGTCAGGCGGGTGCTGCAGTGTAACGCGGAGAGTGCTGCCATTGAAACAGCCCGGGGCGTGCTGCAGCTGGCCGGGGCGCAGCTCAACGTGACCAGCCTTGACCTCGACAGCGGGGAAGTGAAGCTGACGGGCCGCATCGACGCGGTGGAGTATACCGCCGCGCGTACCCCGGGCGGCTTTCTGTCCCGGCTGCTCCGCTGATGGCACCGGCTCTTGCGCCCGCGCTCATCGGGCAGGAGGCGGCTGCCTGCGCCCTGCTGGGCCTTGTGCTGGGCAGCGTGCGCGCGGTGTTTCCGGTCAGGGGGCGGGCGGCGTTCCTGCCGGATATGGCACTTGTAGGGGCTGTCCTGCTGGGGCTGCAGAGCTATGCCGCCGCCCTGAGCGCCGGGGGCGTGCTGCGGTGGTATATGCCGGGCAGCGCCTTTCTCTGCGCTTTTGGGGCCGAACGGCTTCTGCGGCCTGCTCTGCAGGCACTGGAACAGGGGCTGCTCTGGCTGGCGGCGGGGCCGCTCCGGCTGGCCCGGCGGGCATTGCAGCCGCTGGCAGCAGCCCGCAAAAACCGGGTGGAGCAGGCCAGAGCGCGCCGCGCGCAAAAAAGAAGCGCAAAAAAACCGAAAAAGAACTTGCCAAGCACACGGCGGTTGTTGTATAATTCTAACGTATCAAAGTAAGAGTACAGGCGTTTCGGGCCTGCTGAGCACAGGAGGCGCTGAAAAATGGCAAATACCACCCGGAAAAAGCGCAGACGCAGCCCGTTTGTGCGGACGATCCTTCGTCTTTTCTTCATTCTGCTGCTGTTGAGTATGCTGGTGGCCTACATCTCCAATCAGGTGTCCATCAGCTCCCGGCGTGCGGAATTGCAGACGCTGAGCGAGCAGATCGAACAGCAAAAGACCCAGAACGAGGAGATGAAGCGCATCCTCAGCGGCGATGCCGACGATGTGACCGAGTGGGTCGCCCGGGATTCTTACAACTACGCAGCCCCCAACGAGCGCATCTTTGTGGATGTGACCGGCAACTGAGGGCACACCCCGCCGGGCAGCTCTGCGGACAGACCCGGTGCCCCCACAAAAAGAGAGCAAGGAGTATTGAGTTTTGGCAATTGAGGTAGGGAACGTACTGGAAGGCCGTGTGACCGGCGTAAAGCCCTTTGGTGCATTTGTTGCGCTGCCTGAGGGCAAATCGGGCATGGTCCACATTTCCGAGGTGTCCAATGAATATGTGCAGGATATCAACACGGTGCTGCACGACGGCGATGCTGTGAAGGTGCAGGTCATCAACATTGCACCGGACGGCAAGATCGCGCTGTCCATCAAGCGGCTGCTGCCGCCGGCACCCCGTCAGCCGCGCAGTGACCGTGGGCCCCGGCCCGGCGGCCCGCGCCAGAACGGCCCCCGCGAGGGCGGCCATTTCGGTAATTCCCGCGGCGGCGGACGGCCCCCTCGTGAGGGCGGACGCGGCCCTGCCCGGGATGCAGCACCCCGTGTGTGGCAGCCCAAGGCCCCGGCCAAGAGCGATAACCTGAGCTTTGAGGATATGATGAGCCGCTTCAAGAGCCAGAGCGAGGAAAAGATGGCCGACCTCGACCACGAGACCAACAACCGCCGCGGCGGCGGTTATGCACCGCGCTCCCGCCGCGGCCGCTGAGCCATAGAACGAACCTGGCCTGCCCCAGCGGGGCGGGCCTGTTTTTTGGTGGTGCGGCAACGCCCACGGACAAGAAAGGAACCAGAATGCCTGCAAAATTTGAACTGATCGCACCCTGCTTCTTTGGCTGCGAGGCAACTGCGAAATTTGAGCTGACCCGCATCGGGGCCGAGAACATCCGGGTAGGGGATGGCCGCCTGACCTTTGCGGGCGGGCCGGAGATGATCGCTGCCGCCAACCTGAACCTGCGCACGGTGGAGCGCGTGATGCTGCTCCTCAACACCTACCCCGCTTCCACCTTCGATGAGCTGTTTGACGGCGTGTACAGCATCCCCTGGGAAGAGCTGCTGCCCGCCGATGCCGCCTTCCCTGTGACCGGCTCTTCCCTGAACAGCCAGCTCACCAGTGTGCCTGCCTGCCAGAGCATCATCAAAAAGGCTGTGGTCAAGCGCCTGATGAACAAGCATCATACCTCTGTTCTGCCCGAGACCGGCGCGGAGTACAAGATCCGTTTCATGCTGCGCAAGAATGTCTGCGAGATCATGCTGGATACCACCGGCGAGGGCCTGCACAAGCGCGGCTACCGCCGCAACGCCATGGAGGCCCCCATCCGTGAGACGCTGGCCGCGACCATTGCCGACCTGGGCCGTGTCCGCCGCGACAGTCTGGTGGAAGATCCCTTCTGCGGCAGCGGCACCCTGCTGATCGAAGCCGCCCAGAAGGCCATGAACATTGCCCCCGGCCTCAAGCGCCGCTTTGCCGCCGAGCGTTACAGCTTTGTGCCCGCTTCCCTCTGGGCCGAGCAGCGCCAGAAAGCGCTGGCAGAGTCCAAGCTGGATGTGGGCTTTGAAGCCTTTGGTTACGATATCGACCCCGCCGCCGTGGCACTGGCCAATGCCAACGCAAAGCTGGCCGGTGTGGAAAAGCGCTGCCATTTTGAGGTGGCCGATGTCGCTGATTTTGCGGCAAAGCCCGAAGCCATCGTTCTGACCAATCCCCCGTACGGCGAGCGGATGAACACCATCGAGGGTGCCGCCAAGCTGGCCCGCACCCTGGGCCGGCAGATGGCCGAGCATCCCTGCGCGGGCCTGTACGCCATCACTGCCGATATGGAGTTTGAGAGCCACTACGGCAAGCGCGCCAACAAGCGCCGCAAGATGTACAACGGTATGATCCCCTGCCAGCTGTATATGTACTACGAGGCCCCCAAGTTTGAGCACAAGGCAAAGCCGATGCCCAAGCAGGGCTTTGACGGGAAGCGTACCGCCGAGTTCAAGAAAAAGTAAACAGGAGAATAAAAAGACATGGACGGTCGGATGCGGCCTTATCTTCCGGAGCTTACCATCCGGGATTATAATATCTACCAATGGTATCTGCGGGGCGTGCAGTATCAGCTGAACACGACCTACGGGCTCTACTCGTGCAGTCAGCTGCAGCACAACGGCGTTCTGTTCGCACTGCTGTCAGACAGCCTGGCCGGGCGGGAGGCGACCTGCAAAAAGGTGCGCCTGCCCTGGACGCTCTGCTGGAGGCCGATGATGTGCCAGACCCAGGGCATCCGGCTGGCCGCGCAGGTGGAGGTGCTGCTGGGCTGGCATAAGCTGCAGGACCGCCGCAGTGACGAGCTGCCCTTCAAACAGCGGGTGAAGCGCACCATCGACCGCATCCTGCTCCGCCGCGCCTATGAAAAGGCCGTGCGGGAGAACCCCGCGCTGGAGCGGCTGTTTGAACAGGAGCAGGAGCAGGCGATCGTTCAGATGAACCTGAACGCCAAGAACTACACCGAGGTTGCCGAGCCTATGAGCAACATCTACGGCGCGCTCTACTCCACGCTTGCCACCGATGAGAACAGCCAGCGCAAGAGTATGCGCTATATCGGCAGCTGCATCGGGCGGGTGTTCTACCTGCTGGATAAGGCGGGCCGTGTGGCCGATGACAAGCGGGCCGAGCGGTACAATGTGTATCTGGTCAATGGTGTCGAGGACCCCGGTGCTGCACTGGAAAATGCCCGGCGGCAGTCGCTGGCTGCGGCAAACGATCTGGTGCGCGCCTACGGGATGCTGGATGTCAAGCTGAACAAGAGCCTGATCGACAATATTATGATCCTGGGCCTGCGCCATGCGGTGGAGCCGCTGGACCCGGAGAACCAGCCCGTGCGCTGGGAGCTGCCGTGAAAGCCCGCAAGAGCTGGGCGATGGCCTACTGCGGCATGGCGGCTGCCCTGAGCGTGGCCCTGATGCTGCTGGGGGCTGTGGTGCCGGTGCTGATGTTCATTGCCCCGGCGGTGGCCAGCCTGCTCATCGCCACGGTCTGCGTGGAGTGCGGCAGGACCATGGCCCTGACAGCCTACGGCGCGGTGAGCCTGCTCAGCCTGCTCTTTGTGCCGGATAAGGAGGTGGCACTGGTCTTTGTGTTCCTGCTGGGATATTACCCGCTGGTCAAGCCCCGGTTTGAGCGCATCCGTCTGCCGCTGGTGCGGGTGCTGTGCAAGCTGCTGCTCTGCAACGGTGCCGTGCTGGCCATGTACGGGCTGGTGCTGCTGCTGGTGCCTGCGGGCAGCATTTCGCAGGAGCTGAAGACCACCGCGCTGGCGGTCTCGCTGGCCACCCTTGCCATGGGCAATGTTGCCTTTCTGCTGTATGACCGGGCGCTCCACAACCTGCTGCAGGTGTATCAGCTGGTGTGGCGGCCGAAGCTGCATAAGATGCTGGGAAAAAGATAATGGGTCAAACCCCTCAGGCGGGCTTACGCCCGCCAGCCCCCCTAATAGTGGGGCCCTTGGCATTTCGTAAAGTTTCCCTATATACACAAACTGTATTGCTCTGCCAAGGCCGCCCCTAGTAGGGGCGGTGTCATCCCGAAGGGATGACGGTGGGGGTTAATAGCAGGGCTTTGTCTAAGAGGATTCTAATTGAGAGGAGTGATGTCTACCACCAGTTGACACAAAGCGCCGGGCCACACGGGTGACAGCCGTGAGGGTGACGAGGAGAGGAATCATCGAAAAATTCGGCGGATGTTTCTCCGGCTGACCATGGGCTATACCAGCCGCAGAGAGGGGCAAAAATCGGCAGTGATACCGTAACAGATCCCCTCAAAGAAAGCCATACAAGAACATAAACTGTTACAGGAGGCTGACAGCTGTGCTGCGCGCGTTTTTTGCGCCGGGCTGTCGGCATGGAGGTGTTTTGTATGTGTGGCATTGTTGGTTATGTTGGAAAACGGAATGCACAGGATGTTTTGCTGGATGGTCTGGAAAAGCTGGAGTACCGCGGCTATGATTCCGCCGGTGTGGCGCTGGCTTTGGAGGGCGGCATCCGGGTGGTCAAGAGCAAGGGCCGTCTGGCGGAGCTGCGCAAGCGGCTGGCGGTGGAGGCCCTGGCCCGGAGCGGCTGCGGCATCGGCCACACCCGGTGGGCGACCCACGGGGAACCCAGCGATGTGAACAGCCACCCGCATTCCACGCCCCGGGTGAGCATCGTCCACAACGGCATCATCGAGAACTATGGTGTGCTGAAGGAGCGGCTCATGGCCAAGGGCTATACCTTTGAGAGCGAGACCGACACCGAGGTCCTGGTCAAGCTCATCGACAGCTGCTATGAGGGAGAGCCCCTCAAAGCCCTGCGCGCCGCTCTGGCCATGGTGCGGGGCAGCTATGCGCTGGCTGTTCTGTTCCGGGATTTCCCGGATACCCTGTTCGCGGTCAAGCGGGAGAGCCCGCTCATCGTGGGCTGGGGCGAAGAGGAAAACTTTATTGCGTCGGATATCCCGGCGCTGCTGAAATATACCCGCCGGTACAGCGTGCTGGAAGAGGGGGACATGGCGGTGGTGAACGCCGACGGTATCCGCTTCTACAATGAGTTCGCGGAGCCGGTGGAGCGGGAAGTTCTGACCGCCAACTGGGATCAGGAAGCCGCTGAAAAGGGCGGCTACCCGCACTTCATGCTGAAGGAGATCAACGAACAGCCTGCGGCCATCACGGCCACGGTGAGCCCCCGTGTGGAAAACGGTCTGCCCGACCTGCGCGTTCCTGAACTGACGGATGAGCGGCTGCGCCGCATCGGCACGGTGCATCTGGTGGGCTGCGGCACGGCCATGCACGCGGGCATGGTGGGCAAGGCCGCCATCGAGGCGCTGGCCCGGGTGCCTGCACAGGTGGAGATCGCCAGCGAGTTCCGCTACCGGAATCCCATCCTGCGGCCGGAGGATCTGGTCATCATCATCAGCCAGTCGGGCGAGACCAGCGATACGCTGGCTGCCCTCAAGCTGGCTAAGAGCCGAGGCGTGCCGGTGCTGGCCATTGTGAACGTGGTGGGCAGCAGCATTGCCCGCGCGGCGGATTATGTCATGTACACCTATGCCGGCCCTGAGATCGCTGTGGCCTCCACCAAGGCCTATATGGTGCAGATGTGCGTGCTCTACCTGTTCGCCCTGCGGCTGGCTTACGCCCGGGGAATGCAGACCGATGCCGAGATCCGCCGCCTGACGGCAGAGCTGCTCCGGGCCGGGGAAGTCATCAAGCCCCGCCTGGCCGATTGTGAGCAGATCAAGTATCTGGCCAGCCGTTTCGTCAATACCCAGAGCTGCTTCTTCATCGGCCGCGGGTTCGACTATTCGCTCTCGCTGGAGGGCAGCCTGAAGCTGAAGGAGATCAGCTATGTCCACTCGGATGCTTATGCGGCGGGTGAACTCAAGCATGGCACCATCAGTCTGGTAACAGACGGCGTGCCGGTGATCGCCCTTGCCACCCAGAAGCAGGTCTACGAAAAGACCATCTCCAACGCCAAGGAGACCAAGAGCCGTGGCGCAAAAGTCTTGCTCTTCACCACCCAGGATGCCGTGGTGCCCGATGGCGTGGCCGACTATGTGGTGCGTCTGGATGACTACGATGACCTGCTGATGCCCCTGCAGCTCATCGTTCCGCTGCAGCTGTTTGCCTACTATATGGCTGTTCTGCGCGGCTGTGATGTGGATAAGCCCCGCAATCTCGCCAAGAGCGTGACCGTGGAATAACCGTAGAATCAGAAATCAAGCCTTGCCAAACCCGCCCGCTGGTGGTATACTATTTAGGTAGCCGATGCTAGTGTGGCGCAATGGCAGCGCAATTGATTTGTAATCAATGGGTTGCAGGTTCAACTCCTGTCACTAGCTCCAAAAAGACCTCAAAACGGAAAACGTTTTGGGGTCTTTTGCTGTTATAGAAAAGAGCTTTTATTGCGGTAAAACGCAGGAAAATAGAGAACGACAGAAAAAGAGAAAATCCGTGGAAAAAGTAGTTGACAAATGCCACTTCAGATGATAAAATATACAGGCAGTCAGCGATGACTGTAAATAAGATATGGGCGTGTTCCCGAGTGGCCAATGGGGACAGACTGTAAATCTGCTGCTTTTCAGCTTCGGTGGTTCGAATCCACCCGCGCCCACCAAGAACTCCAGTATCCGAACCGGGTACTGGAGTTTCTGTTTTGTAATAACCTTCCCGGAGGCTAGGCGGGTGGATTCGAACAGCATCGACCCGCCGAACAGTCCGGCGGGGGAAAAAGCCCCTGCGGGGCTTTTTTAGATGCGCGGCTTGCGTAATCCACCCGCGCCCATAAAAGACCGTCAGCGTAGAGATACGCTGGCGGGCCTTGGCATGGAGCTGGCGGCGCGGCGCGGAAAACACTGCAAGCGTTAAATCAGATAACGGTTTCGATTGAAATCGGGGGTGTCACTGGCCCGCCTGCATGGCGAGCGGTGCACCCCTGATCTTTTTGTCGGAACAAAAAAGAAAAGCACCATACTTCCTACGAAGTACAGTGCTTTTTTGGTGGAGAATAGCGGGATCGAACCGCTGACCTCTTGCATGCCATGCAAGCGCTCTCCCAGCTGAGCTAATCCCCCACATATTCGGTTGGTGTCTTGCGACGTGAGTTATTATACCAGCTGGGCGGGCGGTTGTCAACACCCAATTTGAAAAAGTCTGCAAAAACAAAAAAGCCCTGCCGGGCACAGAGCCGGGCAGGGCGCGGAACAAAGTGAGGATGGGTTAGGCCTTTGCGTGCTGGCGGTCAAAGATCTGCGGAGCCACACGGCAGAGCAGAACGGCGGCCACCATGGTCAGCAGGGTCTCGGGCAGCATGTAGCTGCCGTTGTACACCAGGCTGTAAGTCCAGGCAGACAGGCCTTCGTTCAGGTTGCCCCAGACCAGCACACCGGACAGGAAGCTGCACATAAAACGCAGGAAGCCTGCCATAAAGGTGCCCACGGCCACGCCGACCATCCGGTTCTTGAAGGGACGGGCAAAGAACTCAGCAGTGCCCAGCGCCATAAAGGCCACCAGGTAGTCCAGCAGGACTTCACCCAGGAAATACAGGAAGGTCGGGGTCGGGGGTGCCCAGAAGCCCAGCAGCATCTGCAGGCAGCCGTTGACAAAGCCGGTGAACAGGCCCCACTTCACGCCGTGGCGGAAGGAGACCAGCACAAAGGGCAGCATGCTCAGCAGGGTAACGCTGCCGCCGTTGGGCAGGGTGAAGAACTTGATGTTGCTCAGCACGGTACCAATGGCAATCATCAGGGCGCACTCCACAAGAATGCGGGTCTTGGAATAGGTTTTTGACATGGGAGATTCCTCTTCTCAGATAATAGTACACAAAAACAAATGCACCCGCACAAAAAAGCAGGCGCATGGGCTTCGTTTGTGAAGAGGGTGGACCTTTCCGCAAACTACCTACGCCGGCATTACCCGGATCAGGTTCGAGGGTACTCCGCTCAGGTGCGGATCTCAGCTTTTCAGCGCCCCTGTTTTTATGTCCAGCTCCCAGTATAGCGGCCAGCGCCCAAATGTCAAGCCCCGGCGGGCATATTGGCGGCTGATGGCTCATATTTTTTAGGGAGACCGCAAACAGGGGAGGCGTGACCGGATGAACGTGGAGCCGGAGCAGCGTGCGGCGCTGCTGGGAGAGTACATTGCAGAGCACAGTGCCACGGTGCGGGCAGCCGCCCGGGCGTTCGGGTGCAGCAAATCAACGGTGCACAAGGACGTATCCACCCGCCTGCGGGCCGTGGATGCGGCCCTGTTTGCCCGGGTGCAGGCCGTGCTGGCCCGCAACAAGGCCGAGCGCCATCTGCGGGGCGGGGCGGCGACCAGACGCAAATACAAAAAGTAGGAGAGCGGTGCAGGGAGGCCTGTGCCGCTCTCCTGTTTATTTGTGCCGGAACTGCTCCAGCGCGGCCTTTTCCAGCCGGGAGACCTGCGCCTGGCTGATGCCGATCTCCCGCGCCACCTCCATCTGGGTCTCGCCCTTGAGGTAGCGCAGCTCCATGATCCGCTTTTCGCGCGGGGTCAGCCCGGCCACGGTCTGCCGGAACTCCAACCCACTGATCCAGCTGTCCTCGCTGTCCGGGTCGCGCACCTGATCGATGACATACATGGCATCGCCGCCATCGGTGTAAAGGGGCTCTTCCAGGCTGATGGGCTCCACCACCGATTCCAGCGCCGCGTTTACCTCCCGGCGGGAAAGTCCTGCCTGCCGGGCCACCTCGTCCACGGTGGGCTCCCGGCCCAGCTGCTTTTCCAGCGCTTCCCGGGCCTGCATGGCCTTGTAGGCGGCATCGCGCAGGCTGCGGCTGACCCGCAGGGCGTTGTTGTCCCGCAGGAAGCGCCGGATCTCCCCGATGATCATGGGCACGCCGTAGGTGGAAAAACGCACCGGCTGGGCCGGGTCAAAGTTGTCGATGGCCTTAATAAGCCCGATGCACCCCACCTGAAACAGGTCGTCCAGATTCTCCCCCCGCTGCGCGAACCGCTGCACCACGCTCAGGACAAGCCGCAGGTTGCCCTCGATCATGGCCTGCCGGGCGGCGGCATCGCCTGCCCGCGCCCGGGTGAGCAGCTGCCGCTTTTCCGTTTCTGAAAGCACCGGCAGCTGAGACGTGTCCACCCCGCATAATTCCACTTTGTTGTACATCCCCCGAACCTCCGGTTACGTTGATACCGGAAGTATGGTCACGGAACGTGCGGGGAATACGAGGAACTTTTTGGAGACTAAACCCCTCAGTCACGCTTTGCGTGACAGCCCCCCTAATAGTGGGGCCCTTGGCAGTACCCATAAAGTTACCCATTATGCCAAAGCCGCCCCTATTAGGGGCGGTGGCATCCCGCAGGGATGTCGGTGGGGTTACTCCCGCTCCAGCACCTCTTTCAGCTGACGGATGATTCGCTTTTCCAGCCGGGAAATGTAGCTCTGGCTGATGCCAAGGGCATCGGCGGCTTCCTTCTGGGTGTGCTCCACGCCGTCCACAAGGCCGAAGCGCAGCTCCATGATCTGCCGCTCCCGGGGGGCCAGCTGCTCCACGGAGCGCCGGAGGGTGGCGCGCTCGGCGGCCTGCTCCAATTGCAGGCCCACAAGGTTCTCGTCGCTGCCCAGCACGTCCGAGAGCAGCAGCTCGTTGCCGTCGCCGTCGGTGTTCAGGGGCTCATCGATGCTGGCCTCCTGCCGCCGGTTGGAGCTTTTGCGCAGGTACATCAGGATCTCGTTGCCGATGCACCGGCTGGCGTAGGTGGCCAGCTTGATGTTCCGCGCGGGTGTAAAGGTGTTCACCGCCTTGATCAGCCCGATGGTGCCAATGGAGATCATGTCCTCCTGCGGCACGCCGCTGTTCTCGTACTTTTTGGCAAGGTAGACCACCAGCCGCAGGTTGTGGGTGATGAGGTCATCGCGCGCGGCGGCATCCCCCGCCATCATCCGGGTCAGCAGGGCCTTTTCCTGTTCCGGTGTCAGCGGCGGCGGCAGGCTGGGCCCGCCGTTGATGTAGTGGGCGGCAGAAGGGGCCAACAGAAAGCAATAAAGACGGCAAAGAAGTGAAAGCAGATGATGCAAGGGCGGTTCCTCCTTTGTGAAGCCCTCTCGCGAAGAGGAGAGGTTCTGGTTTTGACAAGGGCTCCTTACTAGCGGGGGCTGAGCCGTAAGCAGCAGCTGGGGTCAAACCCCACCGTCATCCCTACGGGATGCCACCGCCCCTAGTAGGGGCGGCCTTGG